>JBGGMZ010000349.1:0-15287 GCA_041287745.1 Chthoniobacter sp.
CATGCGCCGCCGTGGCCGAAGGTTCCGGGCGAGAGCATGGCGGCCAGGCCTTCGTGCGGCGTGCGCAGCACACATGTGGCAATGCCCCATCCGTAGTTCATCCCGCGCTGGCCGAAGGTGTCGTTCTGGAAAAACCCCGTCGGCATGCTGCTGGCGGTCTGCGGAGTGGCGAGATACTTCATCGCGTCGGCGCTGAGGTAGCGATGGCCCTCGAGTGTGCCGCCGTTTAGCAGCATCTGGGCGAAGCGGGCGTAATCGACCGCCGTGGAATAGAGGCCGCCATTGCCCTGCGGAGGACGGTTGCGTGTGCCGTCGTAATCGGCGCGCGGCGGCACCGCTTCGAGTGCGCCGGTGTCCTTGTTTTTTGCGTAAGCGGTCACCAGCCGCGGGCGCTGTGCCTCGCTGATGTAGAAGGTCGTGTCCTTCATCCCGAGCGGATTGAAGAGCCGCTCCTGGAGAAAGGCGTCGAATGTTTTGCCGCTCACCACTTCCACGATGCGCGCCGCGGTATTGATGCCGCTCTGCGTGTATTTCCATTTCTCGCTGGGCTCGTACTGCATCGGCGCGGCGAGGAAGAGCGGGATCATCTCGGCCAGCGTCTTTACTTTCTTCGCACCCTCGGCGTCCGCCTCGCCGAGACCGGAGGTGTGCGTGAGCAGTTGCGTGATGGTGAGATTTGCCGGCTTGCCCGACGGCGTCTTCAGCGCGGCAAATTCCGGCAGATACTTGGCCACCGGGTCGGCGACGTTCAGCTTGCCCTCGTCCTGCAGCATCAGCACCGCCGTGCCGGTGATCGGCTTCGTCATCGAGGCGATCCAGAAAATCGTATCCGGCGTCATCGGCCGCTTCGTCGCGATATCCGCGAGGCCGGTGCTCTCGAGATGCAACACTTTGTCCTTCGCGAGGACGACGGTCACCGCGCCGGAGACTTCATTCTTCGTCACCATCTCCTGCATGGCAGTACCGACGCCGGGGAGTATGGGTTCCGCGACCGAAGTGGATCGCACAAGGCCGACAGCGAGGGTGAAAGCAATACACGCGGGGAGGAGGGGACGCATAGGGGAGGAAAGTTTGGCGAAAGGATGGGTGAGCGCATCCCGTTTGTCGACGAACGTCGCGAGAGCGTTTTGGAGTGCGGTGCTGCTGCACCGCTTTGAGAGCCGGCTCTCGAAAGCGGCGGAGCACCGCCGCACTCCAAAACGCAAGCGCCACCGACCGCGCTGCACCTACTCCTGATACCCGTTCTCGCTCATGATCGTCTTCGCCAGCCGGCGAGGCTCGATGTTTTTTCCCGTGAGGATGTAGTACCAGAGTTGCTCGAAGATGATCGCGGAGCGGAAGTCGGCCATCTCACGCTGCTCATTCAGCCAGTCGTAACAGCGCTGATAGAATTCCACGGGATGCGAGAGGATACGCTCGCGGGTGGTGATGAATTGTGCGGACCACGTGTGCTCCAATTTATCCGGCAGCGTGATGCCGAAGAGCGGGCAGTATTTCTGCAGCTTCTCCCACATCGATTGGCCGTGCGGGCAATTCTCGTAGAACGAGTGGCGGAAGTAGGGATTGTTCAGGCTGAAGAATTCGCTGCCGTCATCGCGGCGAATCGCGTCCATGATCGGCACATCCTGGTGCCAGGCGGTTTCGTGGCCGTGGCAGAAGGCGATGCGCTCCGGCAGATTGCCGTAGAAATCGATCATGAACTTGAAATAGACGAGCGCCTCGCGGCCGCGATTTTCCACCGGGCGGATTTTGCTCTCGTCGATGCCGGTACCAATCAACGTCGTGGGCTTCTTGGAATAGACGACGTAGTCGAAATCCTTTTGCTGCACGAGCCAGCCCAGGTCTTCCTTGTTATGGCAGGTGACGATTAGCATCGCGGTTCAATGCATCCGTCTGGCGCGAGCGTGTCTGCGCCGTTGCGAATGTGGCGTACGCGAAACGCCAACGGCGTTTAATCTTCCAGCCCGGGGTTGCGAGGAACGAGCTATCCTGGGTTCACGGGTCGATGTGACCAACCCTGAAAGGGTTGAATCAAATGATCGTCTGCGCGGTAAGCGATGCAACCCTTTCAGGGTTGATTCTGACCGGCGATTACCCGGGTTAGGCGCTCCTGCGTCGCACCAACCCCGGGCTGGATGATGGAACACCTTCGGTGTTCGAAAACGATCCCGGGCGCTTACCGAAAATTGCATCACATGTTTCACGCCGGCCACTGGCCTCACTGAAAAATCGACAACCCGTGCCGCAGGGTGTGCTTCGAATGAAAGTCCAGGCGGCGCATCCCGACCGTCTTCTCCAGCCAGTCGGCAAACTTCACTTCGCCGGGCTGATGCATGAGACCGTCGGGTGTTTCGATGCCGAGGGTCGCGTGCTTTTTGTGAATGGGGCGGATGAACTCGCGGGCCCAGGTGCCGGTGTCGTGCACGGCGATCATCTTCGGCCGCGGCAAAAGTTTTTCGAAGACCATCCTGTTCACCTCGAAGTCGTGGCTCGCATCGAAGAAAACGAAATCCACCGGGCCGGTCATTTCCGCTTCGTACTTGCGCATGTCCATCTCCATGGCCTTCAGGCGTGGAGCGAATTCCTTCTCCATGTCGGAGACTGGCGGCATGATGAGCGCATCCACGGCGAAGACCTTTGGGACGCCTGCTTCCAACCAGACGCGCGTGCTGTAGCCGCAACAGGAGCCAAACTCGAGGACCGATTGCGGCCGCGTGGATTTCACCACCCCGTAGAGCAGCATTGCTTCGTCGTGCTGGATGGGACCAAGCGCTTCCTCGGAATAGTCTTTGAGCCAGGCGAGTTCCATAGGGCCGAAACGGTCTTTGGCGTTCCGGGTGGCGTCAATCCTTTTGGGGGAGGAGATGGGAAGCATAGGACGGATAGGACCTATGGGACTGATGGGACGAAAGGCGGTGACGCCGACGCCTCTTCTATCCGTGCCATCCGCGAAATCCGTGGTTAAAATCTTCTCTGCGTTTCTGCGCGATCTCGGCGCGCGGGGGCGGCGCCTGCCGCTACTTGAAGATCACGTTATGCACCTTCAGCGCGCTGCCGGTCTGGCGCTGGTATTCGCTGACGGCCTTGTTGTAGTCCGCGCGGGCGCGCAATTCGGCGGCCTGGGCCGAGGCGAGTTTCTGCTGCAGGTCGAGCACTTCGAAGGTGGTGCCCGTGCCGGCCTTGAGCTTCTGCTCGCCGGCATCGAGGCTCTCCTGCGCCAATCGCGTCGCTTCGCTCGTGGAAGCGATGCGCTCGCGCGACGTCACGATCTGCCCCGACGAGTTGTCCACCTCCACCACGATCGATTGCTCGAGTTGTTTCAGGGCGACCAGCGACTTCGCCGCTTCCAGCGCCGCCGCATTGCGCACGCCTCGCGCCTCGCGATTCGGAATCGGCAGGCTCATGATGGCCCCTACCGTCCACGCCGTCGCGTCGCGGTTGCCGATGCGGCTGAGGCTCGAGCCGATATCGTTGTCGATGCCGAGCAGGCCGAGGCTGCCGGTGAGGTCGAAGCGCGGGAGCACCGCGTTCTTGGTAAAGGCCAACGTGATGTTGTTGCGCTCGATGGTGAGGATCGCCTGGCGATAGTCCGGTCGCTGCTCCAGCGCATCGTGAATGCCTCCGCGCACATCCGCGCGAAAGGGAGGCGACGTCGGTGGCTCGATCTCGATGTGCACGTCGAGCAGCCGCTCAATGTCATTCGTGATCAGTTGCTTCAGCAGGTTCTCGTTATCGAGGATGGAGCGTTGGGCGAGGATCACCGCTTCCTCGCGCGAGGCCACCTCCGCCCGCGCCTCAGCGACGTCGAGCTTCGCCATGGTGCCGATCCTCACCCGCGACTCGTTGTCCTTCAGCAATTGCTCCGCCAGCCCGCGCGTCTGCTGGGCCACTCGCAAGTTTTCCTTCGCGAAGTGCAGCTCGTTGTAGACGAAATTCGTCGTCGTGATCGTGTCGATGATCTGCTGGCGGACCGCCCACTCGGAGACCATCACGTTGTTCCGCGCGATCCGCACCTGGGCGAGATTCGCCGCCGTGCCGAAGCCCCGCAGCAGCGGCAGCTTTACGCCCAGACTGGCCGTGGTCTGGTAGAAGTTCGAGAAGTCATTGAAGATGCCCTGGTCGTTGCGCGAGCCGAGGCCGAGGTCGTAGGTGAGACCGATGGACGTGGCGCCGGCGAGGTCCGCGCTGAGGCGATCCGTGCGGGTGAGGGCGCGCGTGGTGAGATGGAGACCATTCTCGAAAAGGATCGGCTGGGCATTCTCCGACCGCTCGACGGCGAGACCGAAGACGGGGTCGAAATGCCCGAGCTCTCGCGTCACGCCTTCCTTGGCGATCTTCGGCTCGAACTTCTGCACCTGGATCGAGAAGTTCTTGGACAGCGCGGCCTGGATGGCGCTCTCGAGGTTGAACTTCAAGACCGTCGGGCGGACGACGCGTTCTTCCGCCCGGAGGGCGAGGGGAACGAGGAATAGAATCAAAAGTCGTACGAGACGGAACATGCGGGGTGGAAAATAGACGGGAAAACGGGGTTGGGGGAGATGGCCGGGCAGCGGCGTCATTTCGCATATCCAAACCCGATGCCCAACCGAATATTAAAAGCCATCAGTAATAAAGCGTAATGGGACCTATTTGGCGGAAGTGATGAAGAGGAAGGTTCGGTTCTGGCATCAAAACCGCTGCGTGTTGGCACGGATCAATTCCTAACGCGAAACTTTTAGTCTACAGCCCACTCCCAATCCCCCCGTTTGACACCTTCCCTGCACAATCCTACTCTGGGCAATTCTCTAAGCTTATGCTGAGCGCTTCTCCCATTACCAGTCAACCGGTCGGCAAGACATTCACCCTCGCTATCAGCGTGCTGGGGGTGGGCGCCATCCTGCAGCTGGGGTTGATCGGCTGGGCCTTTGTCAACCGGGCGCGCATGGGGGTATCGCCGGTGACCGTGGCTACCGTCGCCCCGCAGTCCAGCGGCTTGAGCCACATCACCCAGCCGCAACAGGGGAGCGGCCTCGATCTCAACTCCAGCCCCCTGGCCGAGCCTTCGCCGACGAGCACCACTGGCGCCGCCGGCACCACTACCAGCGGGCTTTCGCGGCCGGTGCCCGTGAATCGCAACGCGCCGGCGACCGAGCCGACCAACCGCTTCGACGAGCTGATCCTCCAAGGCAAGCAGCTCCGTGACCGCGGCGACATGGGCACGGCGATCACGAAATTCCGCGAGGCCTCCGCCCTCGATACGAAGAGCCCCGTGCCGCTAAACGAACTCGCCACCACCTACGACAAGATGGGGCTCGCGGACAAAGCGGCTGAGCACTGGCGCAAGATTTACGACATGGGCGATTCCGCCGGTGTCTATTACCAGGTCGCCGAGGCCAAGATCAAAGCCTCGCAAGCCACCGCGCTGCGGAACGTGGAGAAATCGAATACTAACACCGCCGCGACCATGCCGGCGCAGGACACCACACCCGTCGACTTGAGCCAGCCCGCGGAAGGCATTGCCGTCGGTTCGCTCCTGGGTCTGATGGAGGTCCGCGCCGAGGATGAACGCGACGACAATTCCGCGAAGCGTTTCGTCCTCCACATCCCGATCAAGGCCCGGCCCAAGGCCCACGTCGACGTCCGCGACCTCGTCATTCACGTGCTCTTCTACGATCTCGTTGACAAGCAGAACGTGGTGCAGACCAGCGCGAATGTCAGCTCCCGCTGGGCCACTCCGCCGGCCGACTGGACCGATACCGACACGGAGGAATTGGCCGTGGAATATCAGCTCCCGAAGCCCGAGCCGCGCGCCAAGCGGGAAGATCGGAAATACTTTGGCTATATCGTGCGCATCTATTACAAGCAGCAACTTCAAGCCGCGACCGCCGAACCAGACCGGCTCGCGCAACAGTACCCCCCACCTCCCACCCTTCCGAAAGAAAACGATAAATGAGAATCCTTCTGGTCGATGACGACACGGCCGTAGTCCAGGCCATGCTCGGCATTCTCAAGACTCTGCCCGGTCACGAAGTGCGCGTCGCTACGAATGGCGCGAAAGCCTTGGAAAATGCCGCCACGATGGGCGGCGTCGATCTTTTGATCACCGACGTGGTGATGGATCCCATGGATGGATTCACGCTGCGCGATCACATGGTGTCGCAATATCCGGACGTGCGGACGATTCTCATCAGCGGCTACGATCTCAGCGATTACCCTGCGCAGACCAAGAATCACCAGCTCCTGCAGAAGCCGGTGGAGACGGAAGTGTTGTTTGCGGCCATTGCGAAGGAGATGGCGGTCATTCCGCAGGCGGAACCCGCCCGGCCGGCCCGCGCCATCCCCGTGCAGCAGCCCATCGAAGATCCGCAGGATTGGGTGGACCAGCCCACCATGCGCATCGAGCTTCCGCCTCCCAGCGTGGCCCCGAAGCAGCCCACTGCCCGGCCCGCGGCCACGCCGCAGCAGCCCCAGCAGCCGCGCCCCGCCGCCGCTCCCGTTGCTCCTGCGACCGTCCGCGTCTCCGGCACGACCCGCGTTCCGCCCGTGGGGCAGCCCGTCGCCAGGCCCACGGCTGCGCCTGTGGCACAGCCTGCAGCCAGGCCGGCGGCCCAACCTACGGCGGCGCCTGCCGCCGTGCGTACGGTGAAGGCGACAGCCGTGCCTCCCCCCGCCGTGGCCGTGCCCAAGGCGGCTCCTGCCGCTCCGAAGGCCGCCGCCGTGCCCAAGCCGAATCCACCCGCGCCGGCCTATGTGGAAGTCGATGAAGAGAGCGGTGCCGCGGCGCCGGTGTCTTTCAACTCCACGCCGGTTGCGGCGGATGATCTCGGTGAACTCGCCGGCCAGCCCTTCGGCGCCTATTTGCTCGATCGCAAGATCGCCCATGGCCGTTGGGGTAGTGTTTATTTCGGCGTCCAGTTGTCCATCAACCGTCCCGTCGGCATTGAAATCCTCGACGCCGACAAGGCGGGCGATGAGGACATTCGCGAGCGCTTCATCGCCGACGCCCGCGCCAAGGCCCAGGTGCAGCACCCTTCCATCGTGGCTGTGTACGAAGCCGGTGAGGCGGATGGGCGTTACTTTTACGCACACGAGTATGTGGATGGCGGCACCCTGGCCGACCTGAAAGCGGCGGGCGATAAGCTCGACGAAATCACTGCGCTGAAAGCTCTGCGCGTGGTTTCCGAGGGGCTCGCCTATCTCGCCTCTCATCACATCCCGCACCATCCGCCGGATGCGGCCAGTATTTTCATCGGCAAGAATGGGCAGGCGCACCTGTCCAATGTTGCCACGCACACCGCCGAGAATCCGCGCACCGCCGAGCAGGAAATCCAGGCTGTGGGGCGCATCATGCTTAGCGTGCTGCCGGCTATTCAGACGGTCGCCGTGGGCTTGCGCGATTTGCTGAAGGCCATGGTGCAGACCGGCCCGGAGCAACTCACCACCTGGGGCAAGGTGCTGCAGGGCATCAAGGCCATCGAGCCGAAGGTTATCCCCATGGAGGCCGCCAAGATCAGCGCCCAGGACCGGGCGGCCATCGCGGCCGTCGAGCAGGCCCGCAAGCAGCAGAAGCGCGCGCTCTACTTCAGCATCGGCAGCGTGGGCAGCTTGCTCATCCTCGTCGGGGCGATCGCCTACTACGTCATGGGCAGCAACGAGCGTAGCCTCGACGAGCAGGTGCAGATTCCAGCCGGCGAGTTCCTCTTCGCCCATGGCGAGTCGAAGACGCTGCCCGATTTCTGGATCGATAAATACGAAGTCACCCTCGGCCAGTATGCGAAATTCGTGAAGGCCCTCGAGGATCACCCGACCTCCGAGTACGACCATCCGCAGCAGCCGCGCATCAAGACCGCGACCATGCACAAGCCGGAGCACTGGGAAATCTATTACAAGAACGCCGCCCAAGGCCGTTCGGCGCACTCCACGCCCATCGACCTGAACTGCCCGGCCATGGAAGTGGACTTCTGGGACGCCTACGCCTACGCGAAGTGGAAGGGCCGCGAGCTCCCCACCGAGGAGGAATGGGAAAAGGCCGCGCGCGGCACCAAGGGCTTCACCTATCCGTGGGGCGAAGACTTTGACCCCAAGAAGGTGAACTCCGGCGCCGACTTCAACCCCGGCAAGCCAGACGCCAAGGGTGCGACCGATGGCTTCAACTTCTGGAACCCGGTGGACAAGGTGAAGGGCGACAAGAGCCCCTTTGGGGTAATCGGCATGGCTGGCAACGTGAGCGAATGGACCAATACTTGGGAAAAGCAAAAGGTGATCCTCAAGGGTGGCAGCTTTGCCTCCAAGGAGGTGAATCTCGACAAACGTGCCGTCATGGACCCAAGCAAGGTTGACGAATCGATCGGATTCCGGACAGTGAGCCACACTCTACCCGCCCCCAAGAAATGAAATCCCTGCGTCCATTCCTTTTCCTCTGCCTGTTGTGCCTTGCGACCGCGGCGCAGGCGCAGATTACCGTCGGCATCTCGATCAAGCAGCGTTTCCACCTGCTTTACGAGCCGGTCATCGCCACGGTCAATGTGACCAATCAGACCGGGCGTGAGATCACCCTCTCGGACAGCCCGCAGTACCAGTGGTTCGGCTTCCGCATCATGGCCGAGGGCGACCGGATGATCCCCTTGCGCAATTCGAACTATCACCTCCCGCCGATCACGGTGAAGGCCGGTGAAACCGTCAAGCGCAGCGTGAATCTCAACCAGCTCTACGACATGGGCGAGCAGGGTCAGTTCCGCATCCAGGCTTCGATTTACTTCGATGGCCTCGACAAGTTCTTCAGCTCAAAGCCGACCTACATCGACGTGAGCGAAGGCCACGTCATCTGGCGCAAGACCGCG
The DNA here is from genome assembly GCA_041287745.1 of Chthoniobacter sp. GTDB lineage: Bacteria > Verrucomicrobiota > Verrucomicrobiia > Chthoniobacterales > Chthoniobacteraceae > Chthoniobacter. Next base: position 8,820 of record JBGGMZ010000349.1, read on the forward strand.
GGCATTCCCGAGGGGCAGCCCAGCGCCGGCCAGATGCGCACCTTCACTCTGCTCTCCCACCAGCTCGGCGAGTCGAATACGCTCTACGTGCGGGTCGAGGGCCAGGCTGAGAGCATGGTCTACTGCACCTTTCCCATCGGCCGCCTGCTCGACAATGTCGCGCCGCAGGCTGAGTTCGACTCGAGTAACAATCTCTACGTCCTGCACCTCATCGGCATGCGCGCCTATGTGCTGACCAAGGTTTCCCCGGCCGGTGAATTCGGCGGGCAGGTGAATTACTCCGCCCCCAAGACGCGGCCCACTCTGCGCAAGGTCGCCGATGGCTCGCTGCAGATCATCGGTGGCAAGCGGGAAGGTTCAGTGGCCCAGATGGAGACCCCGGTCGAGCAGCCGAAGCTCTCCGCCCGCCCTCCGGGTTTCCCGAAGGAGTAAACATCACTTCCCTTCCGTATTTCTGCGCTTCATCTTTCCGGGACTACACCGGGGAGGCAACGGAGTGGGATTGAGGACTCCCGCGTAGCGTCTCAGCATTGATATTAAACCACGAAGACACGAAGGCGCGAAGGTGGAAGATGATCAACCGGAAAGTCTCATTGTCCTCTTCTTCGTGTCTTTGTGCCTTCGTGGTAAATTCCCCGCTTAAAGCGTCTGCCAAATGACGTTTCCGAATCCAGCCGCATGGAGTGTTGAATCAGGAAAGCAGGAAAGCAGGAACGGAAGATGAATCGTTCCTACTTTCCTGCTTTCCTAATTCACCTCATTTATCCGGAAATTACTTTTGGCAGGTGCTCTAAACGTCCCGATTTACGCCGCGAATTTGTGTGACAGTATACCTAGGAATTCCATGCATCTGCTGAAGCGTCCCCGCCGCCTCCGTTCCTCACCCGCCCTGCGCGATCTCGTGCGCGAGAATGCGCTGAGCATTGCCGATTTCATCCTGCCGCTCTTCGTCAGTGAAAAGATCTCGGGGCGCGTGCCCGTGGCCAGCATGCCGGGCGTCTTTCAGCTTTCGGAAAAGGAACTCGTCGCCGAGGCCGTCGCCGCCCACGACGAAGGCATCTCCGCCGTGCTGCTCTTCGGCATCCCCGAGCACAAGGACGAACGCGCCACCCAGGCCTATGCGGAAAATGGCATCGTGCAGCGGGCCGTGCGGGCGCTGAAGGCTGCACGGCCGGAACTGCTCGTCATCACCGACGTGTGCCTCTGCGAATTCATGAGCCACGGCCACTGCGGCATCACCCATTTTCACGGCGACATGGCCCATGTGGAAAATGACGCCTCGGTCGAGTTGCTCGTCCAGACCGCGGTGTCTCACGCCCGCGCCGGAGCGGATATCGTGGCTCCCAGCGACATGATGGATGGCCGCATCGGCGCCATCCGTACTGGGCTCGATTCCGCCGGCTTGCAGGACACCATCGTCATGAGCTACGCGGCGAAATTTGCCTCCGCGCATTATGGCCCCTTCCGCGATGCTGCGGAGAGCGCGCCTGCCGCCGGCGATCGTCGCACTTACCAGATGGATGCCGCGAATGCCCGCGAAGCCTTGCGCGAGACCGCGCTCGATATCGAGGAAGGCGCTGACATCGTGATGGTCAAGCCCGGCCTGCCCTATCTCGACATTCTTTGGCGGGTGAAAGACCGCTTCGGCCTCCCCACCGCCGTGTATAACGTGAGCGGCGAGTACGCCATGGTCAAAGCCGCCGCCCAAAACGGCTGGCTCGACGAACGCGCCACCGTGCTGGAGCAGATGATGTCCTTCAAGCGCGCCGGCGCCGACCTCATCATCACCTACTGGGCCCGCCAGATCGCGGCCTGGTTGGCGGGGGCGAAGTAGGCGAACACCTCGCAAAGTTGGTCGACCGAAGAGCGGGTGCACGCACGACATTTGCTCCGACAGCTCTTCGCTTCTCGAGACATGGAATCCACGGGCCCCATCACATTCACGATTGAACTGACGTCGGTCGAGGTCAGTCGATTTTTCAAATACGTTAACTACTCACGGACCTGGCGAATCGCGGCCGCGATTCTGGCCTTTATCTTAATGAATCTGCTTCTGGTCGCCGACTCCCTGCAACATTCCGAGTCCAGACACCCGATCCAGGACCTGTGGCTGCCGTTTGTCGCAACCGTGGTGTTTTTCGGCGCAGTTTTCTACAAGACCCGGCGTGGCCTCAAGGAGATGATGCCAGGATTATTCCTGCCGACCACCTTCACCGTCTTGGATGAAGGGCTGCTTAGCAGCAATGCGCGCGGCGAACTGATGCAATGCTGGAAGTCCGCAGAGCGTTTCGTCGAGACGGAGGACGACTTCTTCGTGATGTTCGCAAAAGGGACGGGCCATCCGTTCCCTAAGCGCTGCTCCCCTAAACTGGAAGGGGCAGCAAGCAGCCACATTTTACCCAAGCGCTGCTTTTCCACCAAGGAAGCCGCGGCCATTTTTGCCAATCAAGTGCGCCTGCACGTGGAGAAATACGCACCCTCGGCGCTAGCCGCGGTGTGATCGGCGACCTTTTTCAAGTAGTGCAGCGAAGCTCCCTGGGCAGAAGGTTTGACATCGCTCTGAATATATGTTTGTATGAACAGGTGTCGCGTTTTGGAGTAGTGTGGACGGAGGCGAATAAACTCGGGGACCACGAGGAGAAACAGACCATGGAAATCGGACGAAAGGAATTTTGACCACGGATTACGCGGATGACGCGGATTTCCCGCTCTGCGCAGCCTCTGTAATCCGTGCCATCCGTGAAATCCGTGGTCATTCCTCCGTTCGAATGGAGTTGCGGTCCACGCTCTCCGAAAAGCCTCTCATAGCCCTTGGCGTCCTTGGCGCGAGCACTTTCCTGCCGAATGCCAAAACCACCGTTTCCCTGCTCCTCCTCCAGAGTAATCCAGGTCAATCGTGCTGAATCGTAGTCAATCGTGCCTCGAAATGTCCGCCTTCCATGATCCATCCGCCAAAGTTGTCGCGCCAAGGTCGCCAAGGACGCCAAGGAAGAAGAAGTCGGCCCTTTCTTCCTCTTGGCGCTCTTTGCGACCTTGGCGCGAGCCCTTTTTGGAACGGCTACCTCGTCTCGGAACTCACCCACTCCAGAGTAATCCAGGTCAATCGTGCCTAATCGTGCTTCCACTCCGCCTTTCCTCTGCGCCTCTGCGCCTTTGCGGTTTAAAATCACCTCCCTCATGGAATTTCACCATTCCCCATTTGCGCATCCCGGCACACGCTGTTAGAAACCTCGCACTTTTGCCCCGGTGAAGCCCGGGAACCCCGTCCCATGCCCAAAGATCCCACGCTCCACAAAATCCTCGTCATCGGCTCCGGCCCCATCGTTATCGGCCAGGGGTGCGAGTTCGATTACTCAGGCGTGCAGGCGTGCAAAGCCCTGAAGGAAGAAGGCTACGAAGTCATCCTCGTGAACTCCAACCCGGCCACGATCATGACCGACCCGGAGTTTGCCCATCGCACCTACATCGAGCCCATCACGCCCGAGGTGGTCGAAAAAATCATCGAAGCCGAGAAGCCCGATGCCCTCCTGCCCACCCTCGGCGGCCAGACGGCGCTGAACTGCTCCATGAAGCTTCACGAGCTCGGCGTGCTGGCGAAGCACAACGTGAAGATGATCGGCGCCAAGCCCGAGGCCATTCACAAGGGCGAAGACCGCCAGGCTTTCAAGGAAGCGATGATCAAGATCGGGCTCGATCTGCCCCGCTCCGGCACCGCCCACACCCTCGAGGAAGGGCGCAAGGTCGCGGCCGAGATCGGCACCCTGCCGCTCATCATTCGTCCCGCCTTCACCCTCGGCGGCAGCGGCGGCGGCATCGCTTACAACAAGGAAGAGTTTGAGGTCATCGTCGCCCGCGGGCTCGATCTCTCGCCAGTCAGCGAAGTGCTCATCGAGGAGTCGCTCCTCGGCTGGAAGGAGTACGAGATGGAGGTCATGCGCGACAAGGCGGACAACTGCGTGATCATCTGCTCGATCGAAAACATCGACCCGATGGGCGTGCACACCGGCGACTCCATCACCGTTGCCCCGGCGCAGACCCTCTCCGATCGCGAATATCAGAACATGCGCGACGCCTCGTTCGCTGTCATCCGCGAGATCGGCGTCGAGACCGGCGGCTCGAACATCCAGTTTGCCATCGACCCGGATACGGGCCGCATGATCGTCATCGAGATGAACCCGCGCGTCTCGCGCAGTTCCGCGCTGGCGTCGAAGGCCACCGGCTTCCCCATCGCCAAGATCGCGGCCAAGCTGGCCGTCGGTTACACGCTCGACGAGGTGAAGAACGACATCACCCGCGAGACCCCGGCGAGCTTCGAGCCGACCATCGATTACGTCGTGGTCAAAGTCCCGCGCTTCACCTTCGAGAAATTCCCGCAAGCCGACCCCGTGCTGACCACGCAGATGAAGAGCGTGGGCGAAGCGATGGCCATCGGCCGGACCTTCAAGGAAGCGCTGCAGAAGGCGTTGCGCTCGCTGGAGATCAAGCGGTTTGGGCTCATCGGGGATGGCGCGGACAAGACGGATGTCGACGACGATACGCTGCGCACGAAGCTCATCGTCCCGAATGCCGAACGCATCTTCTATCTCGGCCTTGCTTTCGATCGCGGTTGGAGCGTGGACGAGGTTTTTGAACTGACGAAAATCGACCGGTGGTTCTTGGAAAACATCCGGGAGGTCGTGAAAGCAACTCAGTCCAGCGATTTCGACGCCAAATACCTTGGTGAGACGGCGCTCGGCTTGATGGCTTACGAACCCGAGACTGTGTCTGACGAATGGAAAGCCAAACTCGGCATTTGGGTGCGCAGAATGAAGAAACTCGGATTTTCTGACCGGCAACTCGGTCTCATATCGACGCATTATCGTCCGATCGGCGATAGTGATATTCGACAAGTTCGGAAAGACCTTGGCATCATCCCCACCTACCGCCTCGTCGACACCTGCGCCGCGGAGTTCGAAGCTTACACGCCTTACTACTACTCCACCTACGGTGACGAAAATGAGCGCCGGGAGAGCGGGAAGCGGAAGGTCATCATCCTCGGTGGCGGACCGAACCGCATCGGGCAGGGCATCGAGTTCGACTACTGCTGCGTCCACGCCGCCTTCGCGCTGCGGGAGCTCGGCTTCGAGACCATCATGGTCAACTCGAACCCCGAGACCGTTTCGACCGATTACGACACCAGCGACAAGCTTTACTTCGAGCCGCTCACGCTCGAGGACGTGCTCAATATCTGCGAGCAGGAGAGCGAGAATCTCTTCGGTGTCATCGTGCAATTCGGCGGGCAGACCCCGCTCAATCTGGCCAAGGGCCTGGAGGAAGCGGGCGTGCCGATCATTGGCACTTCGCCGAAATCCATCGAGATCGCGGAAGATCGCAAGCTCTTCGGGGCGATGCTCGACAAGCTCGGTATTCGCCAGACCGCCGGCGGCACCGCTGTGACGGAAGACCAGGCCGTGACCGCCGCGAACGCCGTCGGCTATCCCGTACTGGTCCGCCCGAGCTTCGTGCTCGGCGGCCGCGGCATGCAACTCGTCCACACCGAGGCCGACCTGCGCAAGTACGTGCGCGAGGCCATCGAGGCCGCGCCCGGCGCGACGCCGAATACGGCGTCGAATCCCATTCTCGTCGACCACTTCCTCGAGGACGCGCTGGAGGTCGATGTCGATTGCATCAGCGATGGCCAGACGGTGGTCATCGGCGCGATCATGGAGCACATCGAGGAAGCCGGCATTCACAGCGGCGACAGCGCCTGCGCCATCCCGCCCTTCTCGCTGAAGGAAGAAGTGAAGGCCGAGATCACCAAGGCGACCAAGGCCATGGCCAAGGAGCTGAAGGTGAAGGGTCTCATGAACGTGCAGTTTGCCGTGAAGGACGACGTGGTCTACGTGCTCGAGGTCAACCCGCGCGCCAGCCGCACCGCGCCTTTCGTCAGCAAGGCCATCGGCGTGCCGCTGCCCAAGCTCGCGGCCAAGATCATGGCCGGCCAGACGCTGCAGGAGCTCGGCTTCACCAAGGAAATCATCCCCAAGCATTACAGCGTGAAGGAAGCGGTCTTCCCCTTCATCCGCTTCCCCGGCATCGACATCATGCTCGGGCCGGAAATGAAATCGACCGGCGAAGTGATGGGCATCGACCAGAATCTCGGCCTCGCCTACGCCAAGGCCCAGATGGCCGCCCAGCCCGCGCTGCCGAGCAAAGGCAACATCTTCATCAGCCTCGCCGACCGGCAAAAGCCGAAGTCGATCGAGATCGCCCGCGGCTTCGCCGATCTCGGTTTCAAGCTCTTCGCCACCAGCGGCACCGCCAAGGTGCTCAAGGCCGCCGGCATCCCGGTGACCTCGCTGCACAAGCTGAATGAAGGCCGCCCGCACGCGCTCGACATGATCAAGAACGGCGAGCTCGCCCTGGTCATCAACACCCCGAGCGGCAAGATCTCCCGCGAGGACGAAGTGAAGATCCGCAGCACCGCCA
>JBGGMZ010000350.1:0-5679 GCA_041287745.1 Chthoniobacter sp.
TCACGACCGGGATCAGCGGCTTCGGACGACGCGCCGTGAGCGACTTGAGTCGCGTGCCAAGGCCTGCGCCGAGAACGAAAGCGGTGCGGATCACTTTTGGGTTTGAAAAAATCCACCCGCCGTCTCCAAGGCCGGCAATGCGGCGGAGACGACGGGTGAAAGTTGGATGGGAAATTCGCGGTCAGGACCGCGGATAGATTACTTCTTCTCTTTCTTATCGCCAACAGCTTCCACGGGAGGCTGCGTAACCTGGGTCGGCGGCTCCTGTGGGGGCGGGTTGACGTTCACGACCTGGAAGTTCTGGCAGGTCTGGGCGAGAAGCTGCGCGAGGCGCACCACGCCGGAGGGCGTCATAGCCACACGGGTGTGGATGGGAAGCACGGAAACGCCGGGGCGATCTGCCACGATACCGGAGGTGAAATCGAGATAGACTTCCTCAGCACCGACGCTGACCAAAACGTGATTGGCGTAGCTCGCCTTCAGATCGTCATAGCGAACCTGGAGAACCTGCTGCTGTTGATTGGAGGGTTGGTTGGACATAGGGGTGCTTTGCTAGCCTTGGTCGGGTGCCTTTGCAACTGGAGAAACTGCGTTTTCGTCAATTTTTATCACGTCCGGAAAACCACGGTCATTTTGCGCGGAGCAATCGCTGGCGCGCCGTTTCGGGTTCGAGATCGGAAATGGCCACGGTCTTGTCGCGGGACTTTCCTCCGCCGACGATTTCGACCGAGCGTGTGGGGATTTGCAGTTGTTCGGCGAGGAATTCGCAGAGCACCTCGTTGGCCTTGCCATCCACGGGTGGCGCCTGGACTTTAACCTTAATCGCGTCGCCATGCACACCGACGACCTCGCTGCGACGGGCATTCGGCACGATGCGGAGTTTTAAAATGGCCCGGGTGCTCAAGGCTTCGAGGAACCCCTATGACGGGAGGTCGTGAGGTTCACGTTTGTGGCGGCGCCGTCTTGGCGTCGGTCGCATCCTGTGAAGTTGGCTTACGACGCCGGGGTCGGCGCCGCTCCGGGCGGAGGAGTTTCGGCTGCGCCGAAGATGCGGGCGTGGCGTGAGCCCTTCCGCTTACGCGCGCGGCTTGATGTAGATGCCGATGAGCGGACGCGGCGAAGGTTTCGCAGAAACGAAATCGCTGACAAAGCCTTGTTGCGTGCGGAGTTCCACATGGCCGGCGCCTTTGCCGCCATACACGATGACCGAGCCGAGCGGAGCCTTCCACGGATCTGTCTCGCGGATGCGCTGAAAGCCGAAGCTCTGGGTGAGTTCGCCGCCGGCTTGCTTGGCATAGGCGGTGACGGGGCGGCTGGGAGTGATGTTCGCGGCGACGAGCGCGTCCTTTACATAGTGCCAGCAGCGGCTGGTGGAGTGTTTCTTCGCCCGGGCGGCGGCAATCTCGGCCGCGTGGACCATCCGAGCGTCATAGCGGAACTTGCCTGCTTGCGGGCCAAATTGGGAGATTTGGGTGACGTCCAGCTTCTGAGCCGTCTTGGGATTATAGAGAGAGTCGGCCGTCTCAGCACGCCCATTTACAGAGGAGGCGATGGCCAAGATGAACAGAATGAGGCAGATGCGGAGTTTCTCGTTCATAGCGTTATAAAAAGCGCGGACGGTAACCCAGAAGACTTGATCGTCAACCGGGCATTTCCGCACTCACAAAATTTTATCAAAGCAGGAATCCAGCCTAACCCGGGGAATTATTTTGCCTACAGAGAGGGAAAAATCGTTAAGCTGCGCCGTGCACCCTGCGACGCCATTGACCGAACTGGATTGGATACCCGCCCCCCGGCGGCGCCAGCTCGAGCGAGTCGAAATTACTACCGTTGAGGGGCTGCTCACTCATTTCCCCAAGCGCTACGAGGATCGCACCCGTTTCGACCACTTTCCCACCGGCGAAAGCGACCAGCCAGTCTGCGTCTGCGGTGTGGTGAAGAAGGCCAGCCTGAAGCGGATTCGCGGTTGGCAAAAGATGTTCGACGTGATCCTGGAGGAGGAGAACGCCCACGCCCTGAGCCAGCCCCTCACCTGCCGGTGGTTCAATGCGCACTGGGTGGAAAAGATGATCGTGGCCGGCCAGCGGCTGGTCGTTTACGGAAAGCCGAAGCGCAGCGGGTCGAGTGTGATCATCGCGCACCCCGAGTTCGAAATCGTGGAGAACGATGCGGAGGTGTCGTTGCATCTGAATCGCATCACGCCCATCCATCGGGCCACGGAAGGCCTCTCGCCCCGGGTGATGCGGCGGCTCATCTGGGACGTACTGGAGCGACTGGAGGAGACGTCCGTCGACGCGCTGGTTCCCATCACGCTGGATGCTACGCCGCGCCTGTGGGCGCTGCGACAGATCCACTTCCCGGATTCCATGGAGACGCTGGAGAAAGCGCGCCGCCATCTCGTGCTCACAGAGTTCTTCGGCATGCAGCTCTGCGTCGCGGCGAAACGCGCCGAGCAGACCAGCCAGCCCGGCGCCTCGCATTTCGTGGCCGATACACTCATGCAGCGCCTGCACGCCGCGCTGCCCTTCCCACTCACCGGCGCGCAGCAGCGGGCCATCGCCGAGATCCGGGCCGACCTCGCCGTTCCGCGCCCGATGAATCGCCTGCTGCACGGCGACGTGGGCTCGGGCAAGACACTCGTGGCACTCAGCGCCATGCTCCTCGCCGTAGAGGCCGGCTACCAGGCGGCCATCATGGCCCCCACGCAAATTCTCGCCGAGCAGCACTACTTGAATTTCCAGCGGCTCTGCGAACCGCTCGGCCTCCGCGTCTCCCTCCGCACCGGCGCCCGTCGCGAAGACAGCTCGGCGCTCCCGCTCTTTTCCACCGACGCATCGGAGGGCGAGGAACCGCACATCCTCGTCGGCACGCATGCGTTGCTTTATGAGGGCGCTGGGTTTACCCGGCTGGGACTCGCGGTGATCGATGAGCAGCACAAATTCGGCGTCCTCCAGCGCGCGCGGCTGCGTAACCAAGGCGTTGCCCCGGATGTGCTTGTGATGACTGCAACGCCCATTCCGCGCACGCTGACTATGACGCTTTACGGTGATCTCGATGTGAGCACCCTCGACGAGCTGCCCGCGCACCGCGGCAAGATCGTGACCGCCGTGCGCGATGCGGCGAAGCTACCCGACGCAGTGAAGTTTCTCCGCGAACATCTCGAGGCCGGAAGGCAGGCGTATGTCGTCTACCCGCTCATCGATGAATCCGAAAAGCTGGAGGCAAAGGCGGCGGCAACGGAATTTGCCAAGTGGAAGGAATTCCTCGCGCCCATGCCTTGCGCCCTGCTGCATGGCCGCATAGCGCCGGAAGAGAAAGACGCGATCATGGAAAAATTTCGGCGGGGCGAGACTAAGGCTCTCATCGCCACGACCGTGATTGAAGTCGGCATCGACGTCCCCAATGCCAACATCATGCTCATCGAAAATGCCGAGCGCTTCGGCCTCGCCCAGCTGCACCAGCTTCGGGGCCGGATCGGCCGCGGGAAGCACAAGAGCTATTGCATCCTGCTGCGTTCCGCAAAGATTGAGGGAGAGGCGGTGGAAAAGCTGCGCATCCTCGAGGAAACATCCGATGGCTTCGACATTGCCGAGGCGGACCTGCGGTTGCGCGGGCCTGGCGATATCCTCGGCACGGCGCAGAGCGGCCTGCCACCGCTCAAGCTCGGCGATCCGCTGGCAGACCACGAACTCATGCGCCTCGCCCGCAACGCGGCGTTCCTGCTTTTCGAGCGTGACCCGCAGCTCGAGCAGCCGGAAAATCAAACCTACCGGCGCGTGCTTGCCGAAACCCGCAAGCTCATGCTTTCACAAGTCAGCTAGTCCGCCCATTCATGCGCCGTCTGCTTTTCATCTTCATCGTCGCTGCTCTTGTCGCCTTCGGCTTCTACCGCTGGTCGCAACTGGATCACCGCCTTCACGGCCAGCCCACGACCGACCAATACACGCCGGCGGCAGGGCCGCGGATCGACCCCAAGGACGTGCAGGTCCTCACCGCGCTCGATGGGGAATACACGAAGCTCGTGCATGCGGTCACCCCTTCCGTCGTCAGTATCACCACCTCCCGGCGTGTGCAGAATCCTCAAGTGGTCGATCCTTTCGAATTCCTCTTCCGCCGCCGCCCGCCCACTCAGCAGGATCAGGTGCAACTCGGCTCGGGCGTCATTGTCTCGCAGGAAGGACACATCCTCACAAATCACCACGTGGTCGCGAACATGGACAAAATCGAAGTCCAGCTTACGGACGGCCGTGTTTTGCCCGCGCAGCTCATCGGCTCCGATGAACAGACGGACATCGCCGTCCTGAAAATTTCCGCGGATAAAATCGAGGCCTTGCGGCTCGGCGATAGCGATGAAGTGCGCGTCGGGCAGATGGTCTTCGCCGTCGGCAATCCCTTTGGCCTGCAGGAGACGGTGACGCAGGGCATCATCAGCGCCAAGGGACGCCGGGCCGTGGCCGACAGCGGCGTGGAATTTCTGCAAACCGATGCCGCGGTGAACCAGGGCAATTCCGGGGGACCACTCATCAATCTCAAGGGGGAGATCATCGGCATCAACAGCGCCATCTTCTCCACCTCGCAGGAAGGCACGTGGCTCGGGATCAGTTTCGCCATTCCATCGAACGTCGCCAAGCGCGCCTTGGAGAGTGTCCTGAAAACGGGGCGCATCGTGCGCGGTTATCTCGGTGTGACGGTGGTAAACATCTCCCAGCTTTCGCCCGAAATTCGCCAGCAGCTCGGCTTGAGCGACAAGGAAGGCGCGGTCGTCGCGCAAGTCATGCCCGGCTCACCGGCCGACGCCGCCGGGCTCAAGCCGGGGGACCAGATTCGCCGGTTCAATGGACGTGCGGTGTCCGACCGGATCTTTTTCCGCAGCCGTGTGGCGGAGCTCGACGTGCACTCCAAGGTCGAGCTCACGATCATGCGTGCGGGCCAGGAGCAGACGCTTAAGGTTGAGATTGCCGAGGCGCCGGCTGGGCTCGATTACAAGCCCGCGCCGATCCCGCGGTAAGTCGGCGCAACTCCGTGAAGCGAACGATCGGCTTTTAAAAGTCGAACTGATCGATGTTGTCCTTATTGAAGATGAACGGCTGGCCGAGCACGATGCTGTCGCCTTCGATCTTCAGCGTGCCGAGTTTGCCCGCGTCGTAATCCTTCGCGCCGGGCTCGAGCTTGCCATTGGCGAGATCCGCGGCGGCCTTGATCGTGAGGTAACCGAGATCCTTCGTCTTCCACAGCACCACGCTCTGGGTCACACCCTCGTGCACGTATTTGCGATTCTCGCTCGGCAGGCCGAGGCCGATCACTTTCACCGTGCCCGTCTTGCCCGCTTGCTTGACGGCTTCCGCGGCGCCGGGGACGGCCGGAGAGCAGATGGCCATGATGAGCTTGAGGTTGGGATTCGCGCTCAGGAGGTTCGTCGCTTCGGCCTGCGCCTTGTCCTTCAGGTCGTCGCACGGCTTCGTGTCCACGAGCTTCATCTTCGGATACTTCTCCGCGAGGCGCGCTTCGATGTTCTTGCGCCACTCGTTCATGTTCGCTGCAGTGAGCGACGCGGTAATGATGGCGAACTCGCCCTCGCCGTCGGTCAGTCGCGCCGCTTCATCCATCAACGTTTGCGCGATGCCCTGCGGAGTGGCCTGGTTGACGAAAAAATCGCGTGCATCGGGATTCGCGTCGGAA
>JBGGMZ010000351.1:0-17385 GCA_041287745.1 Chthoniobacter sp.
GTGGAAGCCCAATCATTCATGTCAAATCCAACAAAGTCATCGGCGTGGCGACTTTTGCGATAATCAAGAAACTGGATCCCGTGACGAAGAAGCCTCTGGAGACGCCGCTGGTCCGACGCTTTGGGTATCGCCTCGACAGCATCAAGGCATGGCAACCAATCAACTGGCCAGCCTTTGCCTCCCAGGCAGCGGAGATGGATAACATCGAAGAACTAACGCAGGCCTTGATCAAGCTGATCAAAGACATCGATAAAAACGGCAAGATCACGCCTGGCGCTCACACCCATCCAGCCGTGAAGAGCCGCATCGACGCCTACCAAAACCAGTATCGCGGCCGCATGAGCCAGATCGATATTACCAATGCGAACAACAATTTCGCGGGCTATCTCAAGACGCTTTGCCGGAACGATATTACCGCGGCGCAAGCCCATCTGACCTACGACTACTTCCGCCGAAAACTCGAGGAAGAGGAACGCCAGCGCAGCGAGATTGCAGAAGTATTCACTGCGATGTTTCAGTCGAAGTAGGCTGGCGACCGACCCGTTCGCTTTCCTCAACGATCTTGGGAGCGAAAAGAGCATCAACCTCGGCGCGCGCGTTTTGAGCAAGATCATCCAGAACCTAAGGAAGTAGCAACGGGTGTGGGACCGCTTGCGTCTTGCCGCGGTGCGATTTTTCGACTACCTCGCATCCTCGGAAAGCCCGTTTTGCTTTATGAAACTCCTCCCGGTTGTGCTGCTGATTGCGGCAGGTGTCGCCCTGGTCCTTCACGCGCAGGAGCCGGCGGCAGGCCCGTGGCAGAATGTTTTCTGGGACGAGGATGTGTCGCTGGCCAACGGGCGTTTTTCCGGCGGCGATCGAAAAATCGAGATCACCGGAAAACACAAGGTGGAGGTGCGCGGCGCCGTGGTGGAAAGTGCGCATTTCGAGAATCTCGGCGGCGTCGCCTGGACCATCACCGACAGTAGCCTGCGCAAGACCTCACTGTGGTGCAAACTGAACGACACCGTGAACGCCACAGGCAGCATCTTCGAAGACACGGAGGTGAAGAAATTCGGCGTGGCGGTGGCGCGCAATTGGAGCAGCCGCTGGGTTTTCGAGGATTGCGCGTTTGCGCAAAAGTTCACGCCGGCGGAAGTCAACACGCGGGACTATTCCATTCGCGCGGAGCATTGCACTTTCCATGACCTCAAGATGCCGGAAGTGACGCTGGCTGGCGATCCGGCGAGAGAGCTGCAGACGGTCAATTTCTCTTTCAAGAATTGCCGGTTTGTCGGCTGCGAAATTCCGGAATCGCTACTGGTCAGTACCATTGACTGTATCTTCGAGCGCTGCCGTTTCGGCGCGCGGAGCCATCGGTGGGACAAAAACTCGCGTCAGATGTCTGTTACGGCCTATGTGGCCGATGGCGATGCCCTGCCGGAGAGCTACGGAGATGAGCACCTGAAAGTCACCTTCAAGAACGCGGATTTGCCGGTGGCCGGTTGCATGACGGCCTACAGCTATACTGACGGCCATCTCGCCCTGGGCCGCGTGCCCGCCGGTGAGTCGCTTGCTATCGGCAGCATCGACAACAAAGCGCCCAAGGTGGCGAAAGCTGCGCCGCCGCCTCCCTCCGCAACGCCCACACCCATTGCTGTAGAGACCAAGCCCGCCGAAGGGACACCAATCCTCGACAAGGATCACACCGATGGCTGGAAGTACTTCGGCAAGGCGGAGATGACGATTCGCGACGGCACGGTCACGACTCCGGCATCGGATTCCGTTCAGGGAGTTTTCTGGTACACGAAAAAGACCTTCGGCAATTTCGTGCTGCAGATGGAATTCAACGTGGACAGCATGGATACGAACTCCGGCGTGTATATGCGCTTTCCCGATCCGGGGACCGATTTTCGCGTCCCAGATGATCACGGTGTGGAGATCGATATCCTAGGGGGTCGCACGGGAACGGTCTTCTGCCATCCGGCGAAAGGCGGCAGGGACCGGTTTCCGTCCAAGGGCGCGGCACTCCTCGTCGGCGCGTGGAACGATCTCGAAATCTCCGCCGAAGGGCAGAAATACATCGTCAAGCTGAACGGCCAGGTCATCAACGAATGCACCGGCACAGGCACCTTGGGCGGTTACATCGGGCTCCAAGCGCTGAAGGGCGCCGTGAGCTTCCGCAATATTCGCGTCCGCGAATTGGCGGAGACGCCCACTGTAGCCGCGAACGCAGCGGGGCCGGAGGGGAATCTGCTGCAGAATGCCTCCTTCGACAAAGGCACGGAAAATTGGGCGCTGAACGTCTACGGCGTACGGCCCACCGTGACGAAGGATGACAAACAGACGCACGGCGGCCATCCCAGCGTGCGAATCGATCAGCCGGAGCTCGCCGATGCCGCGCTGGAGCAGACCGTGAGTGTCAAGGCGGACACCCGCTACCGACTTTCAGGGTGGATCAAGACGGAGAACATCGTGAAACCCGATGGGGACAAGCAACGACAGGGCGAGGGTGGCGTGTGCCTCGCGGTCTCGGGCGGTTATGACAAGACACCATTCCTCTCCGCAACGAAGGACTGGACGCAGGTGAGCGTGGATTTCTCAAGCGGCAACAAGACCAGCATCAAGGTGGGACCCCGCATGGGCCACTATGGCAAGATGATCACAGGCACTGCCTGGTTTGCCGAGCTCTCGCTGGTGGAACTCGACGCAAAGCCGGTCGCAGGCAAAACAGCGCCTCCGCTGCAGACACCGCCGCTGGCGCCTGACGCTGCGGCAACGCAGACTACCACCGCCGAGTTGGTGAAGAAGTATCGTAACAGCCTCGTCTTTGTCACCGGAACGAATGGCGCGGGCAGCGGCTTTCTCGCGAAATATTCCACTGGAAACTTCCTTTTCACCAATGCCCATGTCGCGGCCGGTGTGCGAGGCGCGGCGTTCAAGACGCTGGAAGGCGGGGAAGTAAAGATCGGCGCCGCTTCGTGCGCCGTAGGGCACGATATCTTCCTGATGCAGGCCACGACGAATGGGGAATCTTTCGAAATCATGAAGGACGTGGATCAGAATGCCGCGATCGGCGACGATGTCGTGGTGCTGGGCAATGCCGAAGGCGCGGGTGTGATCAATACGCTCACTGGCAAGATCGTGGGCCTGGGTCCGCAACTGGTAGAGGTGAATGCGCCCTTCCAGCCAGGTAACAGCGGCAGCCCTATCGTGCACCTGAAGAGCGGCAAGGTCATCGGCGTGGCGACGTATGAGGTGATTCGGAAATACGATCCGTCCACCAAGGAGCCGGTGAAAGAGCCGGTCATTCGCCGCTTCGGCTATCGCCTCGATAGCGTCAAGAGCTGGCAGGCAGTGAATTGGCAGACCTTCTTCGCCCAGGCGACTGAGATGGAGGCCATCGAAAAGCTGACCAAGGATCTGGCAGCTTTCCTCAACGAACTAGCCAGCGAAAAGCGGATCAACCTCGGCGCGCACAACAACCCGGCGATCAAGAACCGCATCGACGCCTGGCTGGAAGCACGCTCGAAGAAGCTCAGCCCACGCGACGCAGCCACGGCAGACCAGAGCCTCATGTCTTTCCTCAGGGTGGCCTGCCAGAACGACGTGACTGCTGCGCGCCAACACATGACCTACGACTACTTCCAGCGCGACCTAGCCGATCAGCAAAAGGAGCGCGATGAAATCGGCGGTGTCTTCAACGAGATCATCCAGAACCTGCGGAAGGAGAAATAAGGCCGCCGATGATAGGCGAGCTGGCGATGAGGTTTGAAATGGCAGCACCGCGCAGCTTGGTATAAATACGACCGTGCCCATGGCCCCCCACCCGTTCCAAATCCCCAGATGAGGCTGCTCCGCGCCGCATTCGCTCTCTTCGTTTCCTTTAGTGTCGGACAGATCGCGGCGCAAACTCCGGCTCCGCCAGAGGCACCAGCGGCACCTGCCATTCCGCTCACCGCGGCAGAATTGGTCAAAGCCCACCGGAACAATCTCGTCTTCGTGCAGGGAAGCAATGGAGCGGGCAGCGGCTTTATCGCACGGATGGGCCCGGCCAGTTTCCTTTTCACCAATGCGCACGTAGCGGCAGGGGTGCGCGGCGCAGGATTCAAGACCCTCGACGGCACACAGGTGAAGGTGGGCACGCCCTCCATTGCGGTGGGTCATGATATCTTCTGCATGTCGGTAGCTTCGGGCGGCAAGCCGATGGAGGTCATGGATCATGTGGAGGAGAATGCCTCGATCGACGACGAAGTCGTGGTCCTTGGTAATGCAGAGGGCGGCGGGGTGATCAACACGATCAAGGGGAAGATCGTGGGGATCGGGCCACAACTCGTGGAAGTCGACGCGCCCTTCGTGCCGGGCAATAGCGGCAGCCCGATCATCCATCTCAAGTCCGGCAAAGTCATCGGCGTGGCGACCTATTTGATTATCAAGGGCTACGATCCGGCGACACAGCAAGCCATGAAAGAGCCGCGCGTGCGGCGCTTCGGTTATCGCATGGATAGTGTGAAGAGCTGGCAGCCGGTAAATTGGCAGAATTTCTTCGCGCAGGCCAACGAGATCGAAAGCATCGAGCACCTAACCGATGATCTGGCCAAGGTGCTCATGGACATGGTGCGCAATCACAACATCACGCAAGGCGCGCATACCAATCCGGCGATCAAGACGCAGATCGACTGGTGGACGGCGGCAATGCGCCGCGGCAGCCTGAGCCCGCGCGACTCCGCCACGGCCGACCAGAATTTCATCGCCGGACTGAAGAATATCAGCGTCGCCGACATCGCCGCGGCACGACAGCACATCACCTACGATTACTTCGTGAAGAATCTGAACGAGCAGCAGCAGCAGCGGAGAAGCATCACCGAGGTATTCGACCGAATCCTGCAGGAGATGCGCAAGGCGCGGTGAGGCGCGAAATGAGCCTTCACTAGCGCGCCGCTACTGCCATCTCCTTCGCTGGCGGCTTCGCCTCCACGGCACGAGTGCGAAAGAGGATGTCCACCACATTGCGCACGTATTGTTCATCGGGCATCGCCTCGATGACTTCCGGCGGAAAATGGACGAGCCCCTTGAAGTGCTCGGCGAGTTCGGAGAAGAGTGCGACGCGGGGCGCGGGATCGAGTTCGTCGCGGCGGATGATGGCCTGCAGCGCGAGACGCGCTTCATCGGGCGATACGCGCTGGCGCATCCGCGCCTCGAGGTGCGGATGCTGGCGCAGGGAATTGAACTTTCCCGCGAGAAGCTGGTCGAGATCGGGCTCGGCGGGCTTCGGGTTATAGACGACGACGGTGTTGGCCGCGAGATCGCCGAGCCGCTGAGCGCGGCGGCTGAAAAAGCTCGCCAGGCCGCCGACTAAATAAAGCGCCGGCAGGGCATCGACGAAGCGCAGGAGATTGCGCAACAGCACTTGATAGAACTGCAAGCGCAGCCCTTGGGCATCCATTACGCGCAAGCGCAGCAATCGTTTGCCGAGCGTCTGTCCACGCCAGATCCATTCAAAGAAGATGCCGTAGCCGACCGAGATCACGAAGTAGGCGAGAATGCTGATTGCCTGAGAAATATCCGCGCTGATGATGCCCCCCATCTGCCCGAGCAGGCTCAGCATCAGGACCGCGACTGTGGTCACCAGAAAATCGATGATCCACGCCAGGCAGCGTACAACCGGCCCGGCGAGTGCGAAGGAAAAGGCGATGCCTTCCGGCGTGCGAATCTTCAGTGTAGGATTCACGGTTTTTCCTCCGGATCGGCGATTTTGCGAAAGTAGAGGAACCAGATGAGCACAGCGAACTCCGCGAGGCCGAAGAGGATCTTCTGCCAATAATGGATGAAGGGTTCGTGGTATTGAGAGAGGAAAGACTCGATGATGCCGGCCCAGACGAGCATGCCCGCGAAGCCACAGGTGAGCGCCATGAGATCCGGACCTACGGCGCGCAACCGGTCGGTGAGCGAGGCGCGGTCGCCGTAGCCGATGAGCGCCGCGCCGAGCACCAGGCCGCCCTGGCCCGCGATGAGGAGCGAGGGAATCTCGATCACGCCGTGCGGCAGCAGCCAGCCGAGCATGAACATCGTCTGCCCCGCGCGAACGTAGTCGACCACGATGAGGCCGAGCGAAACGGAATTGGAGAAAAGCTCGATAATTGTCCCGATACCGAAGGTGATTCCCAGCCCGAGACTGAGGATCGAGACCTTGATATTGTTCTGCATGAGGAAGGCGGCGAAGTAGGTGTGGCGGCCACCGGCCCGGTCGGAAGTCGCACTTTCTTCCTCAGCCACGCGCTTTGCCGGATCACCGAGCAAATGGGAAAATTGCTTCGGCAAAATGGCTTCCTTCGCCTCCTCGTCGAACATGGTGGCAAAGCCGCCGAAGATCGCACCGACCATCAGGATGACCACGGCGAGCGTGAAAGCGCCGGAGCGGCGACGGAAGGCGCGCGGAAATTCATTGAGAAACCAGTGCAAGGGCCGAAAGCGGTGGGCGCGGTCGCGAGTCTCGTGGATCTCGCCGTAGGCCCGCGCCGTGAGCGATTCCAGATACCGGCGCAACTCAGGCTCGGAGGCAAAGGTGGCGACCCGCGCCAGGTCAGCCGAGACCTTCTGGTAGAGCAGATGGAAGCGTTGCACCTCCTCGAGCTCCATCCGCCGGTCGGGCTCCTGCGCAATACGGTCGAGCATCTTTTCCAGCTCCATCCAAGTGGGGCGCTCGGCGTCGATAAAACGGGGCAGGTCGATGATCATGACTCAGAGCAACTGGCGGCGTTTGACATCGGCATGCTGGGCGATCAACTGCGCGGCGAGCTGCGCTGGGTCGAGCTGCGAGAGGCGGACTCCACGACGGCGTAGCACCTTCTCCAGTTCGCGCAATTGACTCCACTGCAGGTGCCCGCCGAGCCGGCGGTAAAGGTCGTCGATATTCGTGACATTCGCCTCGGAAAAAAGCGGGTTGGCACCGATGGGTTGCAGCATATCCACGAGGATGAGGTGCTGCCGCGAGAGCAGTTCGCTCGCCTTGGTGAAATTCTCCGCGAGCATGGGATCGTCCAGCGCGGTGAGGAAGATGAGCAGCGCGCGCTTCCGCAAGCGCAGGCGGATGAAAGAGCACAGCTCCTCAAAATCCGGCGTCACGCTCTGCGGGTGTAGCGTGTAGAGGCGGTCGCGACACGCATCGTAATGCGCCTGCCCGCTCTTCGCCCGGACGAAACTCAGCACGCGATCACTGAAAGTGATGAGGCCGAACTGATCGCCCTGCTGCTCCGCGGCGAGGCCGAGGATGAGCGCTGCAGTGACGAACCGCTCCAGCGCAGTGGTGCGCGAACCGGGCATCTCAATCTCCCGCGCCGTGAGCCGCGAGGCATCGACGATGACATACACTTCCTGCGTGCGCTCGATCTGGAAGACTTTCGTCACCGGATGTCCGCGCTTGGCCGAGGCCTTCCAATGAATTTCATCGTGGCTGTCACCCGACACATACTCGCGCAGTTTTTCGAAATCGCGTCCGTGCCCGGCCACGCGTTGCGCGTGGGTGCCGGCCTGTCCGCGGCGCAGGAAGAGCGCCGCGACGTGTTTGCGTTCGTCGAACAGATTCGGATAGACCCGCAGTTCCACCTTCACTGGCTGGCTGGCGCGGATTGCCCAAAAACCCAGCGGCGACACTCCCTCGAGATACACTTGATCGAGAAAATACTGGCCGCGGCGATTCGGCGTAACCTTCCAGTCGAGCCGTGAAAGCGCGGCCTTCGCCGGCAGGGTCACGGTACGATCATCCATCTCCGGGACGATCTCGCGCGGAAAGGCAAAGCCGATGCGCAACAGACGGCTGGTCAGCGACTCGTTGTGAATCCGCACCTCGAGCACGCCGGGGCGATCCTTCTGCCAGCGCACGATCTCGGGCAATTGCACGCGGATCCCCGTCAACTGCCCGAAGGCCAGAAACGCATCGGCCACGACCGCGGCAAACAATCCGCCGATCAGCATAGCCGCAATCAAGGTCGTGCCGGCCACCGTTGCAGCCACCGCGGCAAACGGCAGCACGATGAGCGCGATCCAAAGAATGAGGCGTGTGCGTGGGACGATCATGCTTATCCTACCTCGGAACAGAGACTTGCTCGAGAATCTTGCCGATCACTTCAGTCAGGGTGACGCCCTCAATCTCGTACTCGGGACGGAGCACAAGGCGATGGCCGAGCACGGCTTCGGTGAGCGATTTCACATCATCCGGCGTCACAAAGTCGCGGCCGGCGAGGGCGGCATTGGCACGGCTGGAGAGGAGCAGGGCCTGCGTGGCGCGCGGACCAGCGCCGACGAGCACGCTATCGTTTTCGCGCGTGGCGCGGACAACATCCACAACGTAAGCGACGAGTTCGTCGCGGACCGTGATGCGCTCGAGCGACTGGCGGAGTTGCGTGATATCCTCAGGCGTGATCACCGCTTCGACAGCGCCCGCAGCGAGCGCTTCCTCCGGTGAATTCGAACCGAGCATGCGTTGCGCGAGCTCCAACTCACTGGCGCGGTCCGGCGTTTTCATGAAAACCTTCAGCATGAAGCGATCTTTCTGCGCCTCGGGCAGCGGATAAGTGCCTTCGTATTCCACGGGATTTTGCGTGGCGAAGACGGTGAAATTCGGTGACAGATCGTGCGTCTCGCGGTCGATGGTCACCTTGCGCTCCTGCATCGCCTGGAGCAGCGCGGATTGGGTCTTGGCCGGCGCACGGTTGATTTCATCCGCTAGGAGGAAGGTCGTGAAGACCGGGCCCTTGATCAGCGTGAACTCATTGCGCTGGAGGTTGAAGATATTCGTGCCGGTGATGTCCGCCGGCATGAGGTCCGGTGTGAACTGGATGCGGTTGAAATCGCTGCCGAGCACGCGGGCCAGCGTGCGCACGAGCAAAGTCTTGGCCACGCCGGGCACGCCTTCGATGAGCGCGTGGTGACCGGTGAAGATGGCAATGAGCGCCTTGTCGACCACATCCTCCTGGCCGATGATGACTTTGTGCACTTCGGCACGCGCGCGAGTGAGGACTTCCTGGATGGGGGCGAGATCGGTGGACATGACTTTGGGTGGGTAAGCTGGATTTGGAAAAAGGGACTCAGATCTTGCGGGCGATGGCGCGACTGACGGCACGATAGGTTTCAACCGGATCGCGATCGCGCGGCCCACGTGCTTCTTCCTGCGCGCAGATCTCCTCGACGAGAGCGCGGTCGCGTGCGCGACCGGTGAAAGTCTTGCGCCATTCCGCCAGACAGGTGGCGAAGATCGCGGAGGGACGGATGGAGCGTCGGAGCAGGTTGACGAAGCCTTCTCCCGATTCCTTGCCGACCACGACATTGTCCACGGCACTGGACGAGTCGTAGGCGGGTATGAAGCGCACCATGTTCTTCCACACGAAGATCGCCGCGAGCAGCACCAGGCCAGCGATCAAGCCGGAGAGATGGTACTTGCGAGCGAGCGAAGCGACGCCCGGATTTTCACGAAGGTCATTGTGATCCTCGTCGAAGATGATGGTCGGAGGGCCGGAGAAGATGCGGGAAAGCAGCTTCGGCTGGCGCTCGCCGCGCAGGGCTTCATTGCTGACGAGAAATGAATCCGCCACGAGCACGATGCTGCCGCTGCCATATTTGCGCTCGATGACGACGGGCATGGTGCCGCACATGTAGAGCACTTTCCACTGCGGCTTGAGGTCGCGGAAATAGAGCGCGCTGTGCCAGGAGATGTCGGACTCCATCTGCCCGCCCGGCTCGATGAGCGCGGCATGCCGGTTGTAGGTCTTGCCCTTCTCCTCGGGCAGGTAGTCGAAACTGAACCCCCAACGCGTGGCCACCTCGTTAAAACTAATGATGGCATCCTTATCGTCGTCGTGGTCGGCCGTCGTGGACTTCTTTTCGGTTTTCTTCTCTTTTTCGGTTTTCTTTTTCTTATCGTCGGCCGGCGCATCCTTGCCCGATTTGTCGTCTTTTTTGTCTTTCGCGTCCTTCTCCTTCGACTGCTGACGGGTGTCTTCCTTTTTCTGTTTCTTCTCGCGCTCTTCCCGAGTACTGAGCCGGTCCTGAGCGGACGAGGGCGGCGACTCGACGGGGTAGAAAGTGAAAACCGCGCGCGAGCCGGTGAGCACGAGCGTATTGAAAGCCTGCAACTCGTCCCCACCCCAAAAGGCCCGATGCGGCACGCCCGCGTAGACGAGCGTCACCGGCCCATTCGTGCGCAGCTTCGGCAACGGCTTGAAATTGCGGCGCACCTCCACGTCCGGCAACTCATCCAGCGCGGTGGCGAGCGCCTTGGTGCCGAGCGGGTCGGCGCGCAACGACGAGTAGGGCGGATAGCTGTCACCCACCTCGTAACGCAGGACAAAGAGCCGCACGAGCCCCCAGCCAAACGCAATGGCCAGCACGAGGGAAAACATCACCCGAAGGAGCGGCTTTCTCAGCATGCGCGGATCCTTTCAAGGTTCTGCGAGAAGCCCTGCAGCGTGACCTCTGTCACCATGTGATCGCCGTACCAAGCGCCCTCGAAAACGAGGAGATTTTCATCAAAGGCATCGATCAGTCCGCTGTTGCCACGCGCGCGGCGCTGCAGTTCCCGATCGTAGTCGTGGTTGGACTTGTACCGCGCGAGCCGGATGTATTCGCGCTCTCCCAAGTGCGCCAGCGAGGCGAGGTAATACGCGCGCAGGGCCAGTCGCAATTCACCCCTCTCCATCATCTCACGTCCCAGTCGCGTCCAGCCATCTTCGGGGAGTTGATCGGCCGTGACAGTTTCCTGGGTGAGATCCGGCACCACGCTCGCTGCCTCTGCGAGCACGGTCTCCTCCCGCTTGCTGCGCGAGCGCCAGTACATCACCACCGTGAGCGCGATGAGCACGATGCCTAGAAAAATGAGGATGCCCCGCGCGAACGTGCTCCACTCGAGATGGAATGGCGCGGTGATTTCCTTTTCCTCCTCGGGATTCCGATCGTGCCGAAACCAGTCGCCCACCTTTTTCGTCCACGTCCGGATATTCTTGTACCACTTCGCGAAGGTCTTCGCGATGCTGTCGAAGAAGCCGTCCAGCCAGCCCTTCTGCTGAACCTCGGGCTTGATTTCGCGCGGGAAGCGCCACGCGTATTCGCGGCGCTCCAGCACCCGATCGAGCGAATTGCCGAGCGACGACGAATCGACCGACGCCGGGGACGCCGGCGCCGGTGCGGGTGTCTCGGCAGCGGGCAAAGAGCTCATCGATCCCGAGATCAGCGTGACGGCCAGCAGCAGCGCCGCCGTGGCCAGGCCCGAGCGCTGGCGCAGCAGCCTCAATTCCACCCGCAAATCCTCGCCCGACTGGAGCGACTGCCCCTGGAAATGGCGCACGAGGAAGACCGCCTTCCGCACGGGGTCAAAGCACAGATAGGTCGCGGCAAAGGTCGCGGCAAAAAAGGTGGTGTTGAGCATCGCCATTCCGTCGCGAGTGAAAGGCGACTCGACCCCGAGGAACATCCGCGCCAGCTGGGGCAGGAGCATCGAGACGATATTGACGTTGAGCCAGACGAACAAGGCGAAGCCGAAGAGACAGAGCAGCGCGAGGTGCGTCTGCCGCCACCACAGGCCCGCCTCGCGGATCGATCGGCGCAGGACCGTGCGAATGCTCGGCTCCTGGCCATCACCGAGGATGGCGATGCCGGCGAAGACCGAGTAGGTCCAGATGTAGGGCAGCAGGAGATTCGCGGCGATGAGGCGCAGGAAAAGCCCGGCAGGCTGCAGCGCCGCTTGCGTGAGAATGAGCCGCCCGATGCGGGCCATCGTCCAGGGCTGCTCAGCTTCCATGAAAAGATGCGCGCGCAGCTTGGCCAGGAATACCGCCTGCCAGCACTTCATCCAGATATAGAGACCCGCGGCTTGAAGCGCGGACTCCGCAAGATGCTCGGCGGCAAAAGCGCCGCGGCTCATATCCGCCCAGAAATAGAGCAGCCCCAGCAGGCACGTAGCGCTGCCGAAGTAGTAGCAGAGCAGCGCACCGGGCGGCGCCGATCGCAGCAGGCGGACCGCCGTCTCCACCCATTCCAGGGGCGCAGGCCCTTCCCGTTCCACAGGCCGGCGGCTCATTGGTTCTTCTCCATTTCATCCTCCACCTTGTTCTTCCACACGGCGGCCTCGTGAAACTGGGTGGGCGTAGCGAGCAAGGCGCGACCCACGAGGTAGAAGAAAAACCAAGCGGTCATGAGCCCGCACAAGGCGACCACCGTGCGAGCGAACGGCGCGAAATTGCGCCGCGGGCGCTCGGCCTGCGCCGACTGTTTCTTTAGGCACGAAGCGCAGAGGATCCGCTCGTCGTGCTCGATAATGCACTCGCGGCAGAAATAGAATCCGCACGACGGGCAGCGGGCCACGGCCTCGCGTCCCGAGTGGTTCAGGCAGCGCTGTTGCTGGAGGCCGGCCCTCATGACGTGGCGACGGGAGCCGGGGGCGGCGGCGCAGGCGCGGGCGAAGGCGGCGGGCCTTGCACGGCTTGAATGGCGGCGGCGATCTCCACTTGTGCGCGATTTGCCGGGCCGAGCCGGCGCGGGGCGGACAGCGCGTGCCAGCCCGTGGGCGTGAGCGCCTGGCAACTACACGAAGGCCCCAGCGTGAGATTGATGATCCACATCGTGAGGCACAGCAACGATACCAGGCCGAAAAATCCTGCCGGGAAATAGAGCGCCACATGCCACTCTTCGTGACGATTGATTGCGGCCGCCCAAAGGATGCCACCCGCCACCAGACCGGCGATGCTGGCCGTGACGCCGAAGACCCAGCCCCAGATGCGGCGCACATTCGTCCGCTGGACGACGAACGCCCGCACATCCTGGAAAAAGATGCGCCGGTAAGACTCGATGATGAACGTCGAATTCACCTCCAGCAGGTAGTCATTCGCCAGCCAGAGCCGGCCGTGGCCCTTCCACGAGTAGCCGCCGCCGCGCACTTTGCGATAAGTGGGTTCGGGGGAGGCGCTCATTTATTGTGCGAACTGACGTAAGCGATGAAATAGAAGAAGCCCACGCAAACGCCGATCTGCAGCAGGCCGAAGATGATGCCGAAAATGGCCGCCCACCGCTGCTTCCCTCGCACCAGACTGCCGGGACGCCCCCAGCCAATCAGCGCGATCAGTATGCTCATTCCGCCGCTGGCAAACAGGATCGGCCAAAGGAAAATGAAAATGCCGCACAAGGGAACGGCCCCGAGCAGAAACGCTGCGCGCGCCCAGAGGAAGCGCCGGGGAATGATCTCCGCGAGCTTGTTTTTGCCCATGCCCTTGCTGAGACACACCGGGCACAGGTGGCGCGAGCCCAGCGGCATGTCACACACACTGCAGAGGAAGCGACCGCAGGCGTCACAAGGCAGCACAGCGCGATTCGTAGGGTGGAAGAAACACACTGCGTCACCTTCCGTGGCCGGCATGCCTTTCTCCGTCGGGACCGGCGCAGGCGGCGCCCACCAGGCGCGGAAGAGCTGGCCACGCAGGCCGACGTGACACTTCGGGCAGGCGGCCTCATTTGCCGCATCCAATCCATACGGCCCGAGCGCGGTCCCGCAAGCGGGACACGTCAGCGAACCAGGCTCAACCGGGGCGGTCGTAGACATGCGTTTTCGTTTTACTCACGGGTGGGATTCAACTTCACTGCGGCCTTTGCGCCGTCCGGCGGAAAGTAAAAGAGCCACCACCACAGAACAAGGACAACATGACTTGGTATTACGCACAGGGCGACCAGCGCCAGGGACCGGTTTCCGACAGCGAGCTCGATGCGCTGATCGCTGCCGGGACGGTTAACGAAACCACTCTTGTCTGGAAGGAAGGCATGGTCAACTGGACGCCTCTGAAGGAGGCGCGTCCCGCCGGGGCACCCAGCGAAGAAGTGCCCGCCGGATGGATCAAATGCACGTCCACGGGCCGCTTCTTCCCGCCAGAGGAGATCGTGTATCTCGACGGCAAGCCCTACTCCGCTGCGGCCAAGGCCGCCGTGCTGCAAGGCGTGCTCCAGACCGGCACACTGCCCGCCGCAGACCAAAATCGCAACGGCCCTCCATGGGAGAATCGCCACGAGATCGGCTTTTTCCCCGCCATCTTTCAGACGGTCCGCGGTGTGATGCTCGATCCCGCATCGACCTTTTCACAAATGCGACGCGAAGGCGGCCTCGGCGCCCCCCTCGGCTTCGATGTCCTCATGTCGACGGCGGGAACCTTCGTCATTTTCATCTACAACTTCGGCTACCAGGCGATTTTCGCCTCCATGGCTCCGACCACCCAGTCGCCGATCAGTCAATGGGCGGCGAGCAGCACGATCATGGGCATCATGGTCATCCTTACTCCGGTCATCACCGTGTTCGGCGCGTTTATCGGAGCGGGCCTCCTGCATCTCATCCTCATGCTCTGCCAGGGAGCGAGACAACCCTTTGAGACCACCTTCCGCACCTACACCTACTGCATGGGGGGAGGGGCGCCGCTCTGCGTGATTCCGTTCTGCGGAGCCTATGCGGCGCTCATTTGGGCCATCGTCTCCATGTGCATCGGCCTCGCCAAGACGCATGACACGACCAGCGGTCGCTCCGTGCTTTCCGTGCTCCTGTCCTTCTTCGTCTGTTGCGCGGTCGTGGTTGTTATCTACATCATGCTCATCGCCGTCGTCGTCGCTTCGATGAGCGCGGGCGCGGCCACGCACCACTGACATGCGCGCGACCTGGCGGCACCTGCGCCCGGGAGAAATCGATCACGAGGCAATCTGGCTCGGCATCTCGCTCATGGGATTGGTAGGCGCGTGGGTCTGGCTGTATTTGGCGCTACCCATGCCGCCGTGCACCTTTCATCGATGGACGAGCCTGCCCTGCCCCACTTGCGGGGCGACACGCTGCCTGCGTTACACCTTCCATCGGGACTGGTGGGCGGCGGCGGGTACGAATCCCCTGGCCTTTCTCGGCTACGGCCTGCTGCCGCTCTACGACCTCTACGCGGCAGTGGTGCTGATCTTTCGCCTGCCGCGGTTGCGCTTCGAGGCGATCTCGACCCGCGTGGGGAATATCGCACGCTACAGCACGATCACGGTGATCCTGGCCAATTGGGCATGGCTGGTGTGGATGCGGGTGTGAAGGGTGGCCGGAGTCGGCTAAGGTGTGCTGCTCATCAAGCCGCGTGCTTTCAGCCACAGCTCGAGGCGGCCGGGCCAGTCACCGGGGGCCTGGGTGTCGTTCGGCCGCAGGCCAAAACCGTGGCCACCCGTGGCGTAGATGTGCAATTCCGCGGGGACGACCGCTTTGCGCAATGCGAGGAAGGCCAGGGTGCTGCCTTCCGCCAGCGAACCTTTATCGTCATTGGCTTGCGCGAGGAAAGTCGGCGGTGTCTTCGCAGTGATGTGGATCTCGGGCTTGAGCTCCGTCAGCGAATTGTCCGCCAGGATGTGCCACGCGTAGCAGAGCATGAGGAAGTCCGGGCGGCAGCTTACCTTGTCGATGTCATCCGCGGCGGGATAAAGCCGCGCTTCGTCATTCGTCGTGGCGATGAAGGCGACCTGCCCGCCCGCGCTGAAACCAAAGAGCCCGATGCGATCCGGCTTCACGCCGAAGTCCGCCGCCTTGCTGCGCATCAGGCTCATCGCACGCTGCGTATCCATGGCGGGGAATTCCCACGGCTTCGGCAGCTTGTTCGTCGGACAGCGATGCTGCAGCACAGCGGCCACGAAACCGCGATCGCGAAACCACGTGGCCAGCTCCGAGCCTTCGTGCTGCGAAGCGAGCACACCGAAACCACCACCTGGCACGATGATCACGGCATTGCCGTTCTTCTTTTCCGGCAGATAGAATTCAAGCCGCGGCTCCGTCACATTCGTCAGTCGCTGGATCGGCAGCTTGTCCGTGGGTTTCGGCTCGGTGAGCGTCTCCGGCCCGGGCGCAGTAAACTCACCCGGCGGTTTGCCCTCCCAGAGCTTGAGCACCTTGTCCGGCCTGGCAGGGTCGGCCGCATGGAGAGACGCAATGGCGAAGACAGCGGCGCAAAGGAGGGCAATCGGTTTCATATTGGGGGAGCACAGCGAATACCGGCGGGGGAGACGCGAGGTTAGACGAAATCGATCCGTCCGCCTATGAATTCCCCACGACCAGCCGTTTCCCCCAATACAACCGATCTCCATGAAAAGCGCCCCTCGTATTCCACTCCTCGTGCTCGGCGCTTGTCTCGTGTTCTGCTCTCCTTTCCTGCGCGCCGCGGACGATGAGGCCGGATGGTCGGAACCGGTGAATGACCTGCGTGGGCGGCTGGTGGTGCTGCCCCCTCTTCCCTCGGACCCGCTTTATTGCCGCGTGTTCCTTGAACTCGAGAATACGGAAAATACCTTGGGCCAGCGAAAGGTGCGCTTCGCCATGGACAAGCTCGTCCTGCAAGTCATCGACAAAGATGGAAAGCCGCTCGAGGTATCGCACAACCCCTACAGCGGCATGTCCCCGATCTGGGAACCGATGCTCCTGCCGTTTGGCGGCACGATCCGATTTCCGATCAATTTGCACGGGCTCGGCCATCACCGGGATCTCCACCAATCCATCATCGACATGGGGCCGATGAACTCGTGGATCATCCCCGCGACGGGCGATTACTTTGCGTCGGGGACGCTGACGATTCCGCAAGCAAACCTGGGCACCACTTCGCACTTCGACTGGTACGGCACGCTCACGTTTCCCAAGGTGGGAATCCCGAAGGTAAAATAACTGCTGTCAAGTTACTGGCGGACTGACCGTGGTATCATCCGGCCATGGGTAACTTGGCGTCGGAATCCTCAATCGCTATTTTGTCAGTAGTAGTTGGTATTTACTATCTCTCTTACATCCAGCATAATGGTCATAGTCGAAGATGGCGAGGAGGTTCAACATGACGATACATTCATCCGCTCCAGACATGGTCCATGAACGACCGTGGAAACTTCGAAGCTGACCAGAAAGGAGCACGAAGTTATGGCGACGACGGGGATGTCACGTAAAGCGAATCCACCTTCCGGTGTAAGTAAGTCTACGTGCGGCGCGCCATGGGGTGTCGACCGGAGGCTACTAACATGAAGTTCCTTCACCTGGAGGACAATGACGCGGACGCGGAGTTATTCGATGCGCTGCTCCACCGCGAGTGGCCAGACTGCAATATCATCCGCCTCTCGACTCGCCGGGAGTTTGAGACCGCGCTGCAGAAGGAGAATTTTGATCTCATCCTCTCCGATCATTCCATGCCGGGATTCGACGGGCTCACTGCCTTGCAAATGACGCGCATCACAGCGCCCGACACACCCTTTGTCTTTCTCTCCGGAACGATCGGCGAGGAGCGCGCGATCGAGGCGCTGAAGTATGGCGCCGCCGACTATGTGCTGAAAGAATCCCCGGCCCGGCTGCTGGCCGCCGTGCATGGCGCCTTGCAACAAGGACAGCAGGCCGCC
>JBGGMZ010000352.1:0-9239 GCA_041287745.1 Chthoniobacter sp.
ATCTGGCCATATCGGGCACCGACGTGGTGTTGGAACTACGGGGCGTCCCCGAGCCCTCCACCTGGGGATTGTTCGGACTGGGGCTGGGCTCGCTGCTTTTCCGTGTCCGAGCCCGGAGGCGTATTTTGTCATGAACAAGCGCATCGCCTTTTGCCCTGTCCCCTGGTTTTTCTCGGTAGCGTCGCTCTGCGCGCAGACCACCGAGGCCCTCAACCCACTCGCAGCTAATCGTCTTTTAACTCGTTTCAGCGATCTCTCGAACTGGCCAAACCTTTCAGGAAGCGGATGCCGCCGAAGAGAATAGCGCCCCACGCGACGATGTAGGAGCTTCCTCCCGGACCACCGGCCGCGGCCATGTAGGAGACGACCGTGACCACCACGCCGCCGATGCACCAGGCCAGGCCAGCCATCATCTGGCTACGCCCACTCCTTCGCGAACTGTGCTTCCGCCATTGGGTCTCGATCACAGGGGCCGCGGCGCTGCTCCGGACAGCCCGCGGCGTTTCTTCTCTTAGCTGGATCGGATTGAAACCCGCGATGCCCCAGCATTTCCCTCCCGCTTCCACTCGCGAACGCAACGGGATGCGCGCACCCGATGAATGAAGCTCCTGCACTTTCTCCGGAATGTCTTCGATCCTCTCAATCTCCAGTCGGGCAATGAATTCGCCAGAGGGCTTGGAGACAGAAACGTTCATTGCCTGTTTCGCACTGGGTCCGATGCGTTTGTAAATAGGGTCGTTTGGGGGGCAACGTGAGCCCCCGGACGCGCGAGGCATCCGGGGGCTGCACAGACTGATTATGAAACTAGGCGAGCTTCTTCACCGTCTTCCACTGCTTCTCGCGAGCGGAAGCGAGGACGGCGTCGCAGACATACTGGGTCTCGAGCGCGTCGCGGAAGGTCGGCGGGCAGGGCTTGCCTTCGCCGGCCGCCTTGAGGAAGTCGGCGACCTGATGGGTGAAGCTTTCGGCGTAACCGATCTGCAGACCGGGCACCCACCAGTTCTTCATGTAGGGCTGGTCACCATCAGTGACGTGCACGTTGCGCCAGCCGCGGACGATCCCTTCGTCGCTGTAGTCGAAGTATTGCAGGCGATGCAGGTCGTGCAGGTCCCACTTGATTGAGGCGTTGGCGCCGTTGATCTCGAAGGTATAGAGCGCTTTGTGGCCGCGGGCGTAACGAGTGGACTCGAAGAGTGCCAGCGAACCGTTTGCGAAGTGGCCGTGGAAGGTGCAGGCGTCATCGATCTTCACTTCCTCGACCTTGCCGGTGAGGGTGTGCGTGCGCTGCTTGATGAACGTCTCGGTCACGGCGCTGACGTCGGTAATGGAGCCGTTGAGCCAGAGTGCGGTGTCGATGCAGTGCGCGAGCAGATCGCCCGTCACGCCGCTGCCGGCAGCCTTGGCATCGAGACGCCAGAGACCGGCGCCGCCCTGCGGGAGATCGGCGCTGATCGTCCAGTCTTGAAGGAAGTTCGCACGGTAGTGGAAGATTTGGCCGAGCTTGCCGGAGTCGATGATCTGCTTGGCGAGCGTCACGGCGGGCACGCGGCGGTAGTTGTACCACACGGTGTTCGGCACGCCGGCCTTCTCGATTTCCTTTACCATCTCCTCGCCTTGAGGTCCATCGAGCGAGAGCGGCTTTTCGCACAGGACCATCTTGCCGGCGCGCGCTGCCGCGATGGCGATCTCGGCATGCGAGTCATTCGGTGTGACGATGTCGATTGCGTCGATGTCCTTGCGGGCGATCAGCTTCTTCCAGTCGGTCTCGGTGGATTCAAAGCCCCAGTTATCCGCGTAAGCCTTGAGCTTCGCTTCATCGCGGCCGCAAGCAGCCTTGAGGACAGGGACGAGCGGCGTGTCGAAGAACTTCGCCGCGTTGTGGTAGCCATTCGCATGCGTGCGGCCCATGAAGCCATAGCCGACGATGCCGATATTGAGGGGTTTCTTTGCCATAGGATTTTGGAGAGTTGGCCGCAAAGAGGCGCAAAAGGCTCAAAAAGAGGGAGGAGTAGGATCGTCCTCTCTAGTCGCCGTTGCTTCTCGCAGCGCGTATTTGCGGATGTAGAATTTGGGCGCGCCGAAGTTAATGAGCACTCCGTGCTCGACGCGCGAGGCACGAAGATAACCGAGGAGCTGCGCAAGGTGCTCGTCGAGCACATGCGCCACCGCCTTCAGTTCGATGATGAGAATGTTTCAAGAAAAAGGTCGGCAGAATAGCTGCCAAGCACAGTGCCGTCTTCGTCGCGCACCTCGAGAGGATGCTGCTGCGCCACCTGAAAGCCCAAGAGCCGCAGGCGATGTGCGAGTGCATTTTCATAAACCTTCTCGAGGTGTCCGTTGCGCAAATAGCGGTGAATCGCGAACCCAGTCTCGCGCACCACATCGCACAATTTGAAGACATCGGTCATGCTGGGGCCTTCTTTTGTGCTCTTTGCGCCTTTTTGCGGCTATCTCAACTACCAGCCGTGGGCCTCGCGGACTTCGACCATCTTCTGGAGGATGGCATTCCACGTTTGCGGCTGTTCGAGCTTGGCGTTCGGGAACATGCAGCCGTCCCAGCAGATGTGCCGGATGCCGCGCTTGGCGGCGTCTTTGAGCCAGTAGCCGGAGCACTTCACGATATCGAGCTTGCCGTTCGGGTCATCAGCCGGGCAGTGCTTGCCGGTCTTGTCGTGCGAACCGGCGCCGTGCACTTCGCCGTCGTTTTGGGCGACGTGGAAGTCGATGGTCCACGGGCGCAGCTTGTCGGTCATCTTCTCGTAAGCGGCCCAGAACTCGGCTTCGCTGTAGCCGGGCTGGAGCAGGGCGTGCTCCGGAGCGTTGTAGCCAAGGGTGTAGAGATAGGTGTGGGCAAGGTCGGCCTGGAAGCCCAGGGCCTCGGGCATGCCGACGCCTTCGAGGACATCGAGCATATCTTTCCACGAGTGCATGCCGGCCCAGCAGATTTCGCCTTCGGCGGCGAGGCGCTCACCGTGGTCAGCTGCGATCTTGGCGGCCTTCTTGAAGGTATCAACGATACGGGCGGTGTTCGCCTTCGTGTTCTCGCGCCACTTGTTCACGCCGAACTCTGCGGAGTCGATGCGGATCACGCCATATTTGCGCACGCCATGCTTGTTGAAGACGCCGGCGATGCGGCAGGCCATCTTCACCGCACTGAGGAATTTCTCCTGCTGGGCGTCGTCGCCCATCGAGGAATCACCCACCGTGCCGGGCCAGACCGGCGCGACCAGCGAACCGACGGCAAAGCCTTTGCTCGCGATGAGGTCGGCGATCTTCTTCAGCTCGTCGTCGCTCGCCTCGGGGTTTGTGTGCGGCAGGAAGAGGAAGTAGTCGATGCCTTCGAACTTCTGTCCGTTGACATTCGCGGCAGCCGTAAGATCGAGCATGTGCTCGAGGCTGATGGGCGGCTCCTGGCCGGGGCCGTCGCCTTTACCGACGAGACCGGGCCACATGGCGTTGTGCAGTTTCGGAAGAGAGTGACTCATGGGGATGCAGGATTTTGGCGAGCCCCCGCGCGGCAGCATATGGTCCGTCGCGAAAATTGACCGGGGGCGAAGCGTGGGACTGTCTGCCGAAAACTATCGCGGCGAACAAGCATCTTTTCTCGGCCACGGACGAGCACCTGCCTGTCACCTGAATGTTACATCAAATTTGCAGTCAAGATGGCGTGCTTGAAATACGGTCCCGGCAAATTCGTTTCGTAACGTCACATGCCTGCCACAAACCCTGCTCACACGCCTGCCCCCCACCCTGCTCCGTCGACTGCATCGAGGGGTTCGGAACAGTCTGTGTGGCTGCGGTGGCTCCCTCCTCACGTGAAGCATTTGGCACTGTGGATAAGCATCGCGGCGATCGGCACCTACGCCATGGGCTCGGTGACGAATCACTTCTTTTCCAAAGACTTCAAGAATCAAGGCGCCCCTGTCGCGGGTTCGGCTTCAACCCCCAGGGGCGATGGATCGGCACGCCTCGGCATCTGGTGGAACCCAGTCACGAATTCGATCGATACATCGAGCAAGGATCCGGGCGCGACGTTCGAATCCGCCCCGGCGTCTTCTTCCCTTGGGAATTCCATCATCCCAATGGATCGCAGTGGAGTGTTTTCTAGCGGCTCGCTGACCGTGAATGATGCAGTGCCGATTGGTTCCAATTCCTCGCGTGAGGCTTATGCGGTGCTCGGCTTGGGAACGAAGAGCTTCACGGGATCCGCCAGCACTCTTTCGATAGGGTCGAGCAACCTGAATTCCTCCGAATTACATTTCAGCATGGGCGGCGATTTGAACCTGGTGCCGGTCGACAATCTGGCGACGGGTGGCCTCAGCGTCGTTACGTTTGCCGCGGTTCCGGAGCCTTCGACAATGGGGCTGTTGACCATGGCCCTTTCGGGTTTCGCGTTCCGTCGCCGTCGCAAGCCGCTGGCCAACGTCTGATTTTACGGTGAGGCTGAGCCCACTCGCGGGGTGAAGGTCTTGCTGTCGAGCACTTCGCCACGCATGTTCTTTAGCTCGACCCGCACCTCCCTTGGCTCGTGACGGAAAGTCAGGAGGATGAAATTGTCCTCGCTCTTGAGCACTGCGGATTTCGGGTCGGGATACGGCGTGCCGGTCCCGCCGACACTGGTATTGTAGTAGGTGATACCGTCCACTTCTGCGCGTTCGGCGAAATAGCCGAAGCCGGTGATGGTGAAAGAGCCGTTAGCCATCATGCGGCCCCACTCGCCACCTTCCTGTGAACGCACCGTGGTGTTGCGCTCGTTGTCGAGGGTGATGAGAAACGGCTGACGGCTGGCGGCCATGAGATCTCGGTACCAGCCAAATTGCGGACCGTCGCGCTTCGGTGAATGACAAGTCTGCCAGGTGGTTCCTTGATCGCTGAGGTGGCAGAAATCGAGGGCCACAAAGCGGACGCCAAATTCCGGTACGTCGAAATGCCACTTCCATCCCTCACCCGGCAATGCGAAGAACTGGCGGAAGGCGGTGGCCTCGACGTCATAGACGGGTTCCGGCGGCGGCTTCGGCCCGCGCGAACGGATCTCGCGATCGTGATTGCCCAGCAAAGGCATCCACGGGGTGGATTGGAAGAGCTCGCGGTTGCGGTCGACGAGTTCCGAGAACGCGGTAACGTCGCTGGGAGCGACGGGCTGGTCTTTGTGCAGTGCAGGCACTTGGTCTCCCGCGCTGATGAGTAGATGCGGCTTTTCACGTTGCACCGCCTCACTCCATGGAACCTTGCCATAGCCAGTGTCCGCGACCACGGCCACCCGCAACTCGTTTGCGGGATAACCACGGAAAGAGTGAATTTCCGAGGCGTTGGTGCCGGAACGGACACGGTAGTGATAGCTGCCATCGCGATGGACGAGCGGAATCTCGACATGATGCAAGGCGACGGCTTCGCCATCCTGGGCAGTTTGTCCGAGCGCGTCCGTATCGCCGAACTCGACGATCGAGTTTGCCGGTGTCGCGGTTTGCCAGTTCACCACGATCTTCGACGGATCGTTGGTCCGATGGGTGAGCCAGATGCGGGTGATGTCTTCCGCACGTGCGGTCAGACAAACCAACAAAGCCGCCCCAAAACACAGGCCACTCTTCATGCCAGTTGCGCGAGAGGATTCTGGCGATTTGCCAGTGGCCAGGCCACACGCTGGCCGCTGAGACGATGAGACTCAAATACTGCCATGATCATTTCCAGGACAGCACGCCCGTCCGCTGCGCTGCACAGCGGAGCTCGGTCCTCGCGGATGGCGGAGAGAAGGTCGCGAGTCGCCAGGAGATGCGATGATACCTGCTCCTTGATGTCGGTGATTGGTTCAGGCTGGCCAGGACCGGCCGACGAAATCGGCGTCCATACACGCGGCTCTTTCACGGGCTGGAAAGGATTGCCCGGCAGTAATTGCGCGAGAGGCTCGGTATCGAAACGCAAATCGACGATGCCTTTGGTCCCAATAATCTGCAGCCCGAAGCCTGAAGTCTTGGTGCCGGCATTCGCGATGGAATCGAAGAAGACCGGAATACCACCCTCCATGTCAAAGCGGGCGTGGACGGCATTGCCGGCAACGGGACCGACTCCTTCCGAGCCTTCCTTCACATCGGCCTTGGTAGCCGGACGCCCATCTTGGAAGAGTGTGGCTGTGCACGACTTTGGCGCACCGCCGAAGAAGGCAGCGAGGTTCAAGAGGTGCGCACCGAGCACCCATAAGTCCTGCGCTCCACCGCGCGCGTCCTCCTTACCCCTCATGCGAATCTCCAGCACCTGGCCGAGCTCGTTGCCTTTGAGCATGCGCTCCACCGCCGGCAGCGCAGGGTGATAGCGGTTGCGGTGCGCGATGGCGATTTTCGCTTTTCGCCTATCTGCGGCGACGATGATTTCATCGGCCTCTGCCGGTGTACGGCAAAATGGCTTTTCGATGTAAATGCCCCGCGCACCCGAGTCGATCGCGGCCAGGGTCATATCGCGATGTTCATCCACATGACGTGGCGCGACGGCCACAATATCCGGCTTCACCTCGGTGAGCATCTGGCGGTAATCGGCAAACCCGTGCTCGACCTTGAGTTTCTTTTTGGCTTTTTCGAGACCAGTAGCGTCGGCATCCGCGACGGCTACGACCTCTACTTCCGGCATGCGCAACCACACCACGTCGAGGCCGTGGCCGTAGTCGCCATGGCCGGTGTGTCCGATGACGGCAACGCGCAGCTTGCGATCACTCTCCGCGGTGTGGGCGGCATAGGCGACGCTGCTGGCAATGGTGGTGGCGAGGAATTGTCGGCGATTCATGAAAAGAGAGGGGCCAGTTCTTAGTGCTTAGTGCCTAGTGCTTAGTTTTAACAAGCGCGTGTTTCTGAGAACTAAGAACTAGGAACTACTCTACTGCCCTCACAGCCAGCCGCTGCGATACGACGGACGCTTGATAAAGCGATTCGCGGATTCAATATTCGTCACCTTCATCGCCTTCGCATCCCACTCCACGGCTTGGCCGGAGCGAATGGCGAGGTTTCCGAGCGAGACGAACTCGGCGAGCGGGGCCGCGTAGTCGAAATTCGAGCTCGGGGTGCCGCCGCTGGTGATGCACTGGGCCCACTCGCCCTGCGGGTTGTCGGGCATCGGGCTGCGCGGTTCAGTCTTCTTGATCTTCCCGTCTTCCATGGCCTTCTTCACATCAGCAAAGCGCTCCTCGGAGAAGATCACGGGATGCTCGCAATACGCGTCGGGCTCGAAAACCACGCCATCCGTGCCGATGAACATCATGCCACTGGTCGCCTTGTTGAAGACGGCCTCGGGCACGCGCGGATCGCGCTCGGGCTTGTTTGGCTGTCCATTTTCCAGCGTGCCATCGTGCCAGCTCACGGTGAGTGCGGGATGCTTTTCGGTGGCGGCAAAATGATACTTCAGGCGTGACCATACTGGCGCGGTGAGGTCGGTGACTTGGGCGCTTTCCACCTCAATCTTCACAGGAATTTGCTGGCCGAGAATGCTGAAGCTCGCGTCCATGATGTGGCAGCCCATGTCCCCCAGCGCCCCGGAGCCAAATTGCCACCAACCGCGCCAGTTCCAGGGATGGACGCCATTTCCACGCTTTGCCTGAATGGCGGCATTCGGCGGGAGCTGAAATTCAAAATACGGCTCGCTCGGCTCAACAGACAGCCACAGGTCCCAGTTCACATTCGCTGGGCACTCGGGATGAGTTTTCGTCATGGGGCCCTGCGGCCAGAGCGGGCGATTGGTCCACAGGCGAATCTCCTTCAAGGTGCCGATCGCCCCTTGATCGATCCACTCCTTGGCCAGGCGTTGCCCTTCCATAGTACGGCCTTGGTTGCCCATTTGCGTGAGCACACCGGCTTCCTTCGCCGCACGATGTAGGTCGCGAATTTCCCAGATGGTGTTGCAGAGCGGTTTCTGCACGCAGACGGGTTTCTTGTGCTTCAGCGCCCACATCGCGGCGACGTAGTGCGTGTGGTCCGGCGTGGACACGATGACGGCGTCGATCCCATTCGCCATTTCGTCGAACATCCGGCGAAAATCGGCGTAGACCTTGGGCGCCTGCGGAAGCGGTTGCCCGGCATCCTTGTATTTCTTTTCCCATGCCTTGCCCGCGGTCTCGAGACGTTTGCTGTCGATATCCACCAGCGCCACGATGTTGTGCTCCAGCGCGACCTTGGCTGTATCGACCTGGCCTTTACCCAGCGCGCCAATGACCGCAATATTTAGTCGCTTGCTCGCGGCATCTGCGCCGCGCAGCAGCAGATTGGGACCGAGAGCCGCTGTGGCGGCGAGTCCGGCAGTTTGCGTGAGGAAGCGGCGACGTGAGACGGTGGGTGATATCATGGAGGCAAGAATCGGGTGGGAAGGCTGGAGAGGTTCCAAACACTCTCTAGACCTACAAGCGGATTTTGCTTAGGCGCAAATCCACATCCCCGTACTTGCCCACCTCTCTCAGCCAGCCTTCAGCACATTGGCGAGCGTGTGCAGCATCGCCTCGGTAGTATAGGGCTTCGGAAGGAAATCTTTCACGCCGACACAGCCACTCTTGGCGATCTGAGCCTGCCCGTTCAAACCGCTCGCCGCGATGATTTTCACGGAGGGATTGATTTTCGCAAGCACTTGAATCGTCGCCGGCCCGTCCATCACTGGCATCATCATGTCCGTGATCACAGCGGCAATCTCCGCCTGCCGCTGGGCATAGACAGCGACCGCGTCAACGCCATCCACTGCCGTGATGACACGATAGCCAAAGGCCTCCAGCGTCTGCTGAGTTACTGTGCGAATAGAGGCTTCATCGTCCACGACGAGGATCAACTCGTCATTGCCGGGCGGAAAATCGACCTGGGTGGAGTCCGCGGCCTCCTCGCATGCATCGAGATAAGCAGGCAGATGGATCTTGAATGTTGCACCGCGGCCTGCTTCCGAGTTCACGAGGATGAAGCCGCCGTGGCTTTTGACAATGGCAAGCGATGTAGATAGACCGAGCCCTGTCCCCTTCCCCAGCTCCTTGGTGGTAAAAAATGGATCGAAGATTTTTTCGATGAGAGCGGGTGGAATGCCCGTTCCATTGTCGTGAACCTGGACGACGACGTGTGGGCCGGAGTGTGCATCATGATGCATCGAAGCATACTGCTCATCCAACGTGACGTTTTCCGCCGTGATGGTGATGCGGCCACCTTCCGTCATCGCATCGCGTGCATTGACACAGAGATTGAGCAGCACCTGATGCAATTGCGTGGGGTCGCCGAGCACGTTCCAGAGGT
>JBGGMZ010000353.1:0-24254 GCA_041287745.1 Chthoniobacter sp.
CACAGCAGGAAGTTGGACAACCGTAGTTCTCCCGATGTTCGGACGAGCAGGTCCGGGTCGGGAAATTGGCCGGTATAGAGATGTCGGCTGAAGGCTTCTTCATCGAGCGACTCGTAATCGAGCGTGCCAGCGGCAGCTTCCCGGCAAAGGTTGCGCACCGTATCGATGATCTCGGTGCGTCCACTGTAGTTCAGAGCCAGAACCAGCGTCGTCTTCGGGTTGTTGGCCGTGAGTTCGACGGTCCGGCGCAGGGCATCCTGACAGCTCTGCGGCAGCTCATGAATGCGGCCGATGGCCTGCAGGCGCACGCCGTTCTTCATCAGCGTGGGCGTCTCCTGCTCGATGAAATGCTCCAGCAGCATCCAGAGGGCACTGACCTCGGCTTCCGGGCGCTTCCAGTTTTCCGTCGAGAAAGCGTAGACCGTCAGGTATTCCACCCCCAACTCCACGCAAGCTTCGGTGACTGCTCGCACGGATTCGGCACCTTGTTCGTGCCCTTTGATCCGCGGCAGTCCGCGCTCCTTTGCCCAACGGCCATTGCCATCCATGATGATAGCGATGTGTCGAGGGATGTTCATTGCAGGCAAGCTTCAGTCGGCAATCGCCAATCGCCAATCGGCAATTACAGCACGATTGTCTGGTCGCGATTTGGGCCGACGCTCGCGATGGTCAGCTTAGCGCCGGTCAGCTTGGCGAGGGTCTCCAGATAGTTCCGCGCATTCTTCGGCAGATCGGAATACTTCTTCGCCTTGTCCGTCGGTGTCTGCCAGCCGGGCAGTTCGATGTAGACGGGCTTTGCTTCCTCCAATTGACGGAAATCCGACGGCGGGACGTCGACCGTTTTCCGGCCGATCTTGTAGTGCGTGCAGATCTTGATCGAGGGCAGCGAGTCGAGGCCGTCGAGATTGGTCACGGCGATGTCGTCGATGCCATTGATCATGCCGGCGTAGCGCACGGCCACGGCGTCGAACCAGCCACAGCGGCGGGCGCGACCGGTGGTCGAGCCAAATTCACGCCCCATGCCGTGGAGCATATCGGAGAACTCCTCGTTTTCCGTGGGGAATGGCCCCTCACCCACGCGGGTGGTGTAGGCCTTCATCACGCCGAGCACGCGATCCATGCGGTGCGGAGCCACGCCCGAGCCGGTGCAAGCGCCGCCGGCCGTGGTGTTCGAAGACGTGACGTAGGGGTACGTGCCGTGATCGATATCGAGGAAAGTGCCTTGGGCGCCTTCGAAAAGCATGGTCTTCTTCTGGCGGAGTGCCTCGTGGAGGAAGACGACGGTATTGCCCACAAACGGCGCTAGCTTCTTGCCGGCTTCGAGATAGGCGGCATTCACCTCGGCGAACTTCAGCGGCTTGGCGCCGAAAGCCTTCAGCACGGCATTGTTCTCCTTGATGCGCTGCGCGAGCTTTTCCGAGAAAAGCTCCGGCTGCATGAGATCGCCCATGCGCAGACCGACGCGCGCGGCTTTGTCGCCGTAGGCCGGGCCGATGCCACGCTTCGTCGTGCCGATCTTGTTCTTGCCCTTCTTCGTCTCGCGCTGCTCATCGATCAGGCGGTGATACGGCAACACAAGGTGCGCGCAATCCGAGATGAGCAGGTTGTCCTTCGTGACCTTGATCTTCTTGTCGCGCAGGCCCTCGATTTCCTTGGCCACGGCCACGGGATCGATCACGACGCCGTTGCCGATCACGCACTTTTTCTTCGGGCGCAGGATGCCGCTGGGAATGAGGTGCAGGATGTATTTCGTGGTCCCGACGATTACGGTATGGCCGGCATTGTTCCCACCTTGCGAACGCACGACGATGTCGGCGGTCTCGGTGAGAAAGTCGATGATTTTGCCTTTGCCTTCGTCGCCCCACTGGGCGCCGACCAGAATCGTATTGGACATGACTTTACGGGAAATAGGTGTGTAGACGTGAAAAACGCCCCGGGCACCGGGGTGGCACCATACGGGACGTTTGCTGACATTAGGTGCATTCGTCGCGCTGGCGAGAGGAAAATGTGTCAGCGGGATGGCGGCCTTTCCGGCGGCCACGCAAATGCACCGCGCGCGATCACTTAGAATTCGACCAGTCCCCGCTCCCGCTATTAGTTAGACGTTTCTGCTCATGAAGTTCTCCTATTCCGTCTTCATCGCGGCCTTGCTCGCCTGCTTCCTCACCGCCTGCCACAAGAAAGCGGAGGTCGCCGGTCCGCCGCCGAATGTGGCGGGCCAGTGGCAATGGAGCAACGATCTCCTCGGCACCTGGCAACTGGACCTGAAAGAGGATGGCACTTTTCAGCGCGTCATCACGAACCGACTGGATCAAAAGCCCATCGCCAACAGCGGGCGCTGGGTGGTGAGCGTGAATCCTCCCCGCGGCGGGATGGTCCGCAAAAGCGATGTCGATGACGAGATGTTGCGCGCTGCCGGTGTCGACGCAACGGACAAGTCCATGCGATGGTCGGCCCCGGCGACGCTGGCCTTTTTTTACAACGTGCCCAAGGGGACGCAGCTGATCTCCGGCGCGCAATGGAATGGCGTGACGCACGGGCAACCGGGCGATCCGGCTTCACCGGAGGAACAGGAAATCGAGGAGACCTATTCGGTCCACACCCACACCGACACGATTACCAGAAAGACCTTCCTCGATTTCGATGGCAAAGTCTTCACGACCCGGCCCGCAGTGATGGTGGCCGATACGCCGACGTCTCCCAGCACGCCTGCGCCCAGCGAAAGCAATTACATCGCCGTCACTCCATTTCCCGGCATCCAGCTCGAGTTGCCTGCCGCCTGGCAGGCCGTGGACGCGGACGCTCCGCGAGCGCTTCCCATTTCCGCCACCACCTTTGTCCATCCCCCACAGGGGATGAAGCCCACCGGTACCTGGCGGTTCTTTCCCCCGGGCAATGGAGACAACGCTTACATCGTCGTCGCCGTTCAACCGCCCACCTTCACGGCAAAGCAACTGGAGGATGCCTCCGAGATCAATCTCGAGCGCTTCGCCGCCGGTTTCGTCAAAGGCGCCACGCATGCGTTGGACGGCCATGACTTTTTGCTCTCGCCCGACGTGAAAGCCGAGCGCACCACGATCGGCAGCCGCACTGCCGCGCTCTGCACGGCTGCGATGACGGATCCCGAGGGTAACCGCCGCGCCATCCGCGCGTATGCCATCCCCTCGGAAACGGCGAACATCGTCCTGGTCTACTGCTGGGACACGGAGCCAGGCAAACCCTGGAAACCGATCATGGAACGCGCCTGGACCAGCGTGCAAGTGCCCGACAAGTAATCGAGGCGCGCGCCTGCGATTACACCTTCGCCACGCTCACGTAGGTGTGGACGTGCGGCAGCACCCGGAAGTTCCAGATGAATCCCGGTCCCTCCAGCCGCCAGTAGCTCCACGGCTCCTTCACGCTCGTCTCGGTGTCGCGATAGAAAGCGAGGTGGACCTTTTCCAGGCCACCATTGGCGCGCACGATTTCCATTACCTCGGCGACGTCCTCCTCGCGATACGGCGAGAGCACGTCCTTCAGCACGCCTTGGATGAGCCCCTTCTGGTCCGCACTCAGGTCGCTGCCACAGATGCCCGGCAATTCACGCCCCTCCGTGGGATAAAAGACCGTGTCGGCCTGGCCCGCAGGATGGCCCTCCACGATCGCACGCTTTTGCTGATCGGCATCCAGCATGTCATAGACGCTCATCACCTTCCGCGTCTGCTCGTTGAAGACATTGCGCGGGTTGTAGCCATTGACGATGTGCCCGTAAAAGATGGGGCCGCCGAAAGCCGTGTTCGGCTCTGAGTTTCCATCACAACGCATGGTGAGATGGTGCCCGGTGAAGAGGAAGCTGTACTTCCGCTCCCCTTCCGGATCGCCGAACACGTAAGCGCCGCAGGAAAGAATGCCGTTATCCGTGTCCCAGCCGCCATTGCGCGTGATCTTGCGCCAGCCGTCATCGCCGGAAGACATCGACATCATGATGCGCTCCACGAGTTCGCGCTGCGCTTTCGTCAGCGTCTCACCGATCGCCTTGCCGATCGCCGTATTGTACACGCCGAGTCGGGCGGGCGTCGTGCCGGCGCCCGTGTAATTCCACGGAAACACGAGCTGCGACCGCTGGTAGCCATTGAGGCTCGCGTAATATTCGCGCACGAGTTCCTCAGTCGGCTTGGCCACGTGATCCGCCGGACGCAGCGGCGCGGCCGAGGCATGATTGAGCAGGACGCGGCTGGCCAGCGAACCGACCGCGGCCCCTCCCATGAGACGGAAAAAGCGGCGGCGATCGACGGCGACGGGCGGCGCTGCCGTCTCGCAGTCCTGACAGGTGGAAGCGGAGATCGTGTTCATGGGGGGCGGGAGAACGAAGTTTACTTTGCGGTCGTCGCAGCGGAAGCGGGTGAGCTCGCGGACGCGGCCTGCATGACCAGTCCCCGCTCCTGTTCATCGAGGACCCCGTCGTGATTGAGGTCCGCTTCGTCGAAAAGCTTTCCGAAGAGTTCCGGCACCTCGCTCTTCTCCAGGCGCTGGTTCTTGTCGGCATCGAACTCCGCCCAATGAGCGAGCAGCGCTCCAAAATCCACGATGGTCAGCTTCGGGCTGGCGCCGGGATTGCCGAAACGTGGCGTATCGGCGAGTGGTCGATCAAAGCCGCCACGCGGGCGCGGCTTGGCATCCTGGGCATTCGCAGAGAGGGAGCACAAGGCCGCGCAGACAAGCAACGGAAGTGCGATGGATACAATGGAAACGGAGGATTTATCCATGGTGCATTGGGGAGAGCAAACAGAGCATCAAACGCGAACGTAAGACGCTCAGGAACATACGCCCACTTTCCGGTGGCAAGCGAGCGGATTCGCCGGGGGATTTTAATTCGAATCCTGACTCAGGCCCACGAACCAAACCCTTTTATTTCCAGAAGGCTCCGCAGCCGTAATGACCCGAAATTGAATGGGGTACGGCGCGAGGGCGCTGGGGCTAAACGGCCTGTTTTCATCGGTCCTCAAATCATCCACCCGTTCTATCCGGCCATGCTCCCGATCCTGGGTAAAGAGATAGCCGCCGTCCCGGGGATTGGTGGGATCGAAGGTCAGTTCCACGTCTTGCGGCACGTGCCGGGCGCTGAGCACAAACCGGCTGCTGCGGCGGCTGATGCGCTCGATGAGAGGCCAATCGGCGAGAAGCTTCGGGCTGCGGTCCGCAGATTTACCCGAGTCGTCCATCCAATCGACCAGGATGACCCCTGGTTTCGGAATTGTCATAGTGCCTTGTCCTTTTCCTGCGGCGAATCGCCGTACTTCTCTTCAACCTGCGCGTGGCGGGATGTTGTGATAGCGGCATTATACGCCAGTTCCTGGTGAAAGCACGGACAATGAAAAACCAATACCTGCGACCCGGCTGTGTGAGCGTACTTGCGCGGACGCGACGAATGCGCGAGAGCATTTGCCCTTCTTTTTGAAAACCGCGCCCAATCCGCTCGAACAAATCGCCTCCGCCGCACCGCTGGTGGAGAAGATGGCGCTTGTACAAAAGGGCGAGGCGG
Source organism: Chthoniobacter sp. (assembly GCA_041287745.1). Taxonomy (GTDB): domain Bacteria; phylum Verrucomicrobiota; class Verrucomicrobiia; order Chthoniobacterales; family Chthoniobacteraceae; genus Chthoniobacter. The sequence continues at coordinate 5,522 of JBGGMZ010000353.1, forward strand.
TCTCCTTCGAACACGTGGTGACGGCGGCCCAGCCCTTCCTTGCCGCGCTCCTCGTGCAGCGAGCGAAAGCACGGGTGTGGATCGTGTGTCCAAATATCCGCACGCAGGAGACGATGCACAACGAGCTGCTCCAGTGGTTTCCGGACGCGCTCTTTTTCCCGGAGCTGGACCGCGCACCGGTCGAGGGCGCCCTGGCCGATCCCGAGAGCGTCGCCGAGCGGCTGGGCATCGTGCAGCGGCTCACCGGCGCAAAAGGCCGGCAGGTGGTGGTGCTCACCCGGGGTAGCCTGGAGGATGAAGTCCCCACCCGGGCCACGATCCAACAGCTCGAGCTCCGCTTGCGGCGGTCCGAGCGTCTCGACCGCGAGAAGCTGCTGAAGCAACTCACCGACGCCGGCTACGAGCATGTGGCGCAGGTTGCGGCCCGGGGTCAATTCGCCGTGCGCGGCGGCATTCTCGACGTCTTTTCCTTTCACCACTCGCTGCCCGTGCGCATCGAGCTGTTCGACGACGAGATCGAGTCCCTCCGTGAGTTCGACCTCGATTCGCAGATCAGCGTGCAACATCTCGACCACGTCACGCTCCTGCTCGGCGAGGCTGCCGCCGAGCGCAGCAGTTGCAAGCTGCAAGATCTCATCGAGGAGCGCGATCTCACCATCGACGCCGAGGCCAGTTGGTTCGCCGCGCAGGTCCGCATCATGGAGCATTCCGAGGGTGTCTCCCATGAGTCCCAGTCCTCCCATGAGAATGATGAGAATACTGGGACGGCTGAGACCACCATCCTCGCCGAGGACTACTCCACTGCCTTCTTCGATCACGGCCTCGGAGAATTTGAGGCGGGGGATTTCGTGGTCGACGCCGTCAAGCGCGAGCGTTTCTTCTCCCAGCTCCGGGAATGGCGCACCGATGGCTGGCGCGTGCACGTCTTCTGCAACAACGAAGGCGAGATCGAGCGCCTGCACGACCTGCTTCCGCCCGTCGAGGCGGATGCCCTGCAATTCACCGTCGGCACGCTCGACCGTGGCTTCACCTTTCCCGCTGCGAAGGTCGCTGTGCTCAGCGACGCGGAGCTCTTCGGCCGCTACCGCAATACCCGCGCCCGGCGCATCGCGCTGCGCCGCGCTCGCGATCAGGCGAGTCGCACGCAGATCGATTTCAGCGAACTGAACGAGGACGATTACGTCGTGCATCTCGAGCACGGCATCGGCCGCTACGAGGGCATGAAATCGATCCCCCGCGCCGATGGCAAAGCGGAGGAGGTGCTGGTGATCGCCTTTGCCGAGGATGCGCGGCTCTACGTGCCGCTGGAGCAGAGTTATCTCGTCTCGCGCTACGTGGGCGTGGGCAAAAGGAATCCCCCGCTCTCCGTGCTCGGCGACGGCAAGTGGGCCAAGGCGAAGAAGAACGCGGAGAAAGCCGTCTTCGATTACGCCTCGAAACTGCTCGCCGTCCACGCCGAGCGCGAGACAGCCATTGGTCACGCCTTCCCACCGGACAACAAGTGGCAGCGCGAATTTGAGTCCTCTTTCCTTTTCAAGGAAACCCCCGACCAACTCACCGCCATCACTGCGTCCAAAAACGACATGGAGTCCGAGCGGCCCATGGACCGGCTCATCTGCGGCGACGTCGGCTTTGGCAAGACGGAGGTGGCCATCCGGACAGCGTTCAAGTCGGTGATGGGTGGCAAGCAGGTGGCCATCCTCGTGCCCACCACAGTGCTCGCCGAGCAGCACTACCGCAATTTCCGCGAGCGCATGAGCGACTACCCCGTGACGGTGGAATTGCTCAGCCGCTTCCGCACCGCCGCCGAGCAGCGCAAGACCCTGCAAGGTCTCACCGATGGGCGGGTGGATATCGTGGTCGGCACCCATCGGCTCATCTCGAAGGACATTCAGTTCAAGGATCTCGGCCTGGTGGTGATCGATGAAGAGCAGCGCTTCGGCGTGCTGCACAAGGAGCGCTTCAAGGAGATGTTCAAACTCGTGGACATGCTCACGCTCAGCGCCACGCCCATCCCGCGCACGCTGTATCTCTCGCTGATGGGGGCGAAGGACATGAGCACGATTGAGACGCCACCGCTCAATCGCATTCCGACGGAGACGCTCATCTGCCCCTACGACGAGCGCATCATCCGCGACGCGATCAACCGCGAGATGTCACGGCAAGGCCAGGTCTATTTCCTGCACAATCGAGTCGGCTCGATCGAGATGATGCGCGACAAGATCAAGAAGCTTTGCCCCAAGGCACGCTGTGTGATCGGCCATGGCCAGATGGATGAGCACGAACTGGAGGAAGTGATGCACCAGTTCGTCAGCGGCGCGGCGGATGTGCTCATCTCCACGACGATCATCGAGAGCGGCCTTGATATCCCAAATGCGAACACGATCATCATCGACCGCGCCGACCGCTTCGGCCTCGCCGATCTCTACCAGCTCCGCGGTCGCGTGGGCCGCGCCCAGCACAAGGCTTACGCCTACCTGCTGCTCCCGCGCGATATGATGACCCAGGGTGAAGCCCGCCGCCGCATCAACGCCATCAAGCAATACAGCTCACTCGGCGCCGGCTTCAAAATCGCCATGCGCGACCTGGAGATTCGCGGCGCCGGCAACATTCTCGGTACCGCGCAGAGCGGCCACATCGTCAATATCGGCTTTGACCTCTACTGCGCGCTGCTCAAGCAAGCCATCGCCAAGCTCAAGGGCGAGAAGGTCCGCCCGAGGCTCGAGATCATCCTCCGCACGGACTTCGTGGCCACGCGTGAAGCGGAGTGGGTGAAGAATGCCGCCCTGCAAACTGTGAAGACCGAAAAGAAGCCGGCCAAACGCGCTCGCACGCCCGCCCCGCCGCCCACGCCAGCCGAGATTCGCGCTTCTTTGCCCACCGCGCCGGCCTTTCTTCCGAGCACTTACATCGCGGAGTCACAGCCACGCATCCAAGCCTACCGCAAGCTCGCCGAAGTCACCACGCAGGAGCAACTCGATGCCATTCGCAAGACGTGGCGCGATCGTTTCGGTGTCCTCCCCGAGGCTGCGGAAAACCTGCTCTTGATGACGGAAATCAAGCTGGCCGCGAATGGACGCAAAATCACCATGGTGGAAGCGCGCGAGGGCAAACTCATTCTCACCCGCGGTGGCGATTACGTGCAGATCGGCGGGAAATTCCCGCGCCTGAGCGCCGCGGAGCCGAGCGCCCGCCTGCGCGAAATGCGGGACATGATACGAAGCCTTTAGACTGACCGTCGCCTGCGACGAAGCCGCTGTAGTCACGGCGCTCTGCCGCCGTGTGGAGGACGGTTGACAGCGAATACTCTGACAATCAGGGCGTGACTCGTGCCCACGCCCCGACAGAGCGGGGCGGCTACAGTGACCTGCGAGCGACCACAGGTTAATTTAAACCGCTCTAAACCGCCAAGGTATCCCGCAACTGGAACCAATTCGCTGTGACAGGAGCATGGAATCACCACCCGAACCGCATACGTGTACAAAAAGACGCGTCCGCCTCGCGAACTGAGACGGACGCGTAAATTGGGATCGTGCGGAAACTCAGTCGTCGATTTCGACGCGGTTGATCACGCGGTCGCTGCCTTCGGAATCATAGTAAACATGCACGGGCACGCCGACCTTGATGCGGGTGCGCACGTCTTCTTCGGTCAGGGTCTTCCCGCCGCGGGTGACGTAGGTGACAGTCTTGCCGTAGCGGTAATTGGTCGGGCCGGACTTTTCCTTCACGATGAAGGTCTTGCCGGGCGCGTATTCGGTGATGGTGCCGTCACCGTAGGTCGTCGTGGTGGTGGTCGTGGTCTTCTCCACATCCGCCGCGATGGCCGCGGAAGCAACGATGGTGAGCAGGAATGGAATCAATGTCTTTTTCATGATGTTAGAAATAGAACTGGTTGGTTGTTAGATTTTCACACCGGGATAACCCCGGAGTGTATTGACGCATCGGGTGCGCCCTTTCACCCGCTCCTCAGGGATATGGATGATATGGAGATCGGGCGGACAACCTCTTCCGTGCCGCACATTTCGCCACGACCCACGTGTAGAGTTGGCCGCCTCCGCGCAGCAGCTCCTCAAGCGGTTTAAACAAAACTGTGGGTGCTTTGCGCTCGCGTCTTGGAATCCCCCCTATGGTCAGCCTCCTGTGCAATCGAGATCACTCCATCTCCGTTCCCACACGCGGCATCACATCACCCGCACCCGTGTGTCAAGTCGCACCATTTTCCGTTTCAGGCTGTGAATGAAAAAGCGTGATGAGGGGCGCACCTGCCGATTCGCCGCGATTTAGCAATCAAAGGGCGGACGAGTCTCCACTCACGCCGCCACTAACCAAACCAACTGAACCAACAATCATTATGAATATCGTCCGTACACTGATTCTCTCGGCGCTCGGCGTCGGAGCCATGGCGTTTGCCACGCCTTCCCAAGCCAGCGACGTCGTCGTGAAGGAGCGCACCTACGTCAGCGGTGATCGCTACCACCATCATCATCACAGCGATTGGGAGCGCACCCATCGCAACCGCGTAGTCGTCCAGGATAACTCGGACGTGAGCGTGGCTCTCGCGGGTCATCCCCACCACCATCACCACAATTATCATCGCGACTGGGATCACCGGTAATTCACCAACAATGCCGCTGTAGGAGACGCGAGTTTCTGCGGCGGATCTCAAGCAAAATGCCTCTTCTGCTGAAACGCGGAAGAGGCATTTGGCATTCCTACCCGGAATAGCAGCACGCCTTTTTGAAACGAGACGGCCACATCGCTCCGCGTTCACCAGAGTGATCGCTTCGTTCCCAACAAATCGCGGAATGATCTCCCCGTAAAAAACGACCGCGAGCGCGCTGGCCAAGCGCGCTCGCAGCCAGGACATCAATTTGAAAAATCTGCCGGGGCTGCAGGAAGGAAGCTATTCCTTCTGCTTCCACGTGTATTTGCCCCCGGCATCCGGCACTTCGATCCACTCGCCGGGGAAGGCATTCGTGCGGAAAAGCTCAGCCTGGGTGCGCTCCGCTTCGGAGACGGTGCCGTGCTTTTCCTTGGCCAGCTTTTCGATGAGCCGCGCGCGGTCGCTATTCTCCGCATCGATCGTGGCGCGCACGTAGTCGCCGTATTCACCGGGCGGTGTCGTGCGCATCTCGAGATAGCCGGCATGGTTTTCGCCGATGAGCCGCGAGTTCTTCAGCGTCTGGATTTCCGCCATGCGATTGCGGCGGCTGAGCGGGATATCCGCCGGTGGAGGAGGCGTGGATTTCTTCACCGTCCCCGGGTCGGAATGCTGGTAGACATCGACCTTCATCGTGAGATCCACTTTCACCGATTCGCGCGTCCCGAGGTCGATGGGGATGGATTTGCAGGCCGTGAGCAGGCAGACGGTGAGCGGCAGGAGCAGGCGAAAATTCATGGACGGGTGGCAACAATCACCGGACCGGCTGCGGGCGCGACTTCGTCGTGTACTTCGACGGCGATTTTGCGCGAGCCATTCGGGCCGCGCAGGTCGAGGTGCAGCGCGCCGGAGCGGCCATGGAATCGGAAGTCGCCATGGGCGGCGTCATAGGCAAAGTCACGCAGAGTCTCAAGGCCAATGCGCGCCAGGCCGCGCTTTACTCCTGACCAGTCGCCAGGCAGCGCGTGGATGAAATCGTCGAGCTTGCCCACACGGAGCTTGCCCCCGCGTGTGGCAGCGAAGTCGCCGATGACGCTGTCGAACTGCGTGGCGCGCGCGGTGACGCTGAGGCGGAAATTGGCCGGGCTGCTCAACGCAAATTTCTCCGGGGCGAGGATCTGGGTGACTTGTTTCAAGTCGATATGCTCGCCGGAGATCCAGCCATTCCACGGCGATTCGTCGCCGAGCACAAAATTGAACTGCCCATTGATGAGGCCGGTGTAGGCCTTGCCGCCGAGGTGTCCGTAGACGCCGCGCGCATCGTAGGTGACATCGAGGAAGCAGTCGCGGCTGCGGAAGTTCTTCCAGCGCACTTCGCGCAGGCGGAGGGTATTGACGACATTGTTGCTCCGCTTTTCCGGCGGCAGGCTGAACTCGATGCGGCCGCGTACGCCCAGCAACGTAAGCTCGTAGCCAGGGTAGGCATAATCCTGCTCCGGCATGTCGATGGCGAGCTTGAGCCGCAGGTCGCTGAGTCGGCGAAAATTGAGATTCTCCGCGTGCGACTCGAAGGGCATCGGCACGGCGAGTGCACGCTGGCCCTCGAGGGCCAGGAGGAGCTGGCCAGAAGTGGCGTTGAAACGGCGAATGGACCATGGGGGACCGGTATCCTGCGTGGTGGCAGCGGGCTGGGGTGCAGCGGCATTTTCCTGAACGCGATCCACATACCAAAAGAGATCAGGGCCGATGGCCAGCACGGGATGGACGATCTCCACGGCTTCGATTTCACGCTGCCACAGACCGGCGAGCGTGAAGCGCAGGAAGAGGCTGTCGAGCTTGAGGACGCTGAAGAAGGGATCGAGCGGTGATGCGAGCGCGATCTGCGAGAGCTCGATGGTTTGCAACTCGCGGCCGGCGGCGCCGGCATCGGGACTGAGGGACAGCTCGTGAAATGAGGTATCGAGACGAAAGTCAATGGGCGGAACGCCGAGGCCGAGGTCATTGAGATGCACACGACCTTCGACGAGGCGCAGCTCGGCGATGGTGATGGGCGGCGCAGGCGTGGATGGAGCAGGCGCGGCGCCCTTCGCAACCGCGGGCTTTTCGCCGGCGGCGATCATCTCGCGAAAGGCGGTATTATAACGGAAATCAAGGTGCTCGACGCTGAGACGGGCGATGCGGCTGGAGCGAAGCACTTCCGGGATGCGGAAGTCGGCGCGAATCGTCGGGATGCGCAGGAAGGGCTCGAGGCTCCGGTCGCGGGGACGCAGCGCAAGATCGGTGATTTCGAAGGATTGCAGTTCGTCGACACCGTCGGGGGAAATGACCGCGTTGGCCAATTGCACGGTAAAGCCGAAGTCCGCCAGCGGCGCGCCGAGCAGGTCCACTGTGGCCTGCCCTCGCTTGATGGAAACACGACCGAGAGTCCATGGCGCTGCGGGTGTGGGTGAGCCGGCGGGCGTCGAGGCGCTGGTTCCGGTGAGAGATTGAAGCAGCGCGACGAGATCATCGGTGAGGTCCACGCGCGGGTCTTCGATGGCGAGCTCGCGGATCTTTTGCCTGCGCAATTCGTCGAGGTTCACTACCGCGTGCACGGAAGCGATCGAGAGCGCATCGGTTTCCTTGTGTCGCAATTGCACGGCGACGCGACTCAGATCGAGCGTGAGGGGCGGCCTACCTTCGGTCCACGAGCCCGAACCATGCGCCGCGAAGTCGAAGTGCATCCGCGGCAACGAGGCGATATTCACATTGAGGGTACCTTTTGAAATCGAGACGTTTTCGACGCTCCACGCGGGCGCGGGGCTGCTTTCGGCGGATGACTTGGGCAGGAGCGCCAGCAGGGCGTCGTTGATGGCTATATGCGGCGAGTCCAGGATGAGCTCGCGGATTTTCCCCTGGCGCAGTTCGTCCGGGGAAAACTTTACCAACAGCACGGGAATGGAAACCGCATCGGTTGCCCCATCCCGCAGACGCGATCGCACGCCGCTGAGGCGAACTTGACTTTCCGCACCATCCTTTGCATCGACGGAAAACCCGCACTCCAGCCGAGGTAAGGTGGCAAGGTCGACCAGCGCCCTCCCCTCGGTAATCGACAGCCGCCCGATCCGCCAGGGGGCATCCCCCGCACTCGCTCCCCCTGCCGGCAGCGTCTTCAGCAAGGCATCGGTCACGGTCACGCTCGGGTTCTCGATGACGATTTCGCGGATGAAGCGCTGCTGCAGTTCTTGCCACGAGAAATGAACCCTGGCCGAGCGCACGCTCAGCACGGGCGACCGGTCTTGCGCGAGCCGTAAGTGGACGGCTTCCAGCTTCAACTCACCCGGACCGGAAAAGGCCGCAGTCTTCGCGTGCAAGTCGAGTCCCGGGTAGGCTCGATTCACCGACTCGACCAGGATCCGCGTCAGATGCCGGTGCGCCCACCAAGCTCCGCCTGCGATCAGAAGGAGCAAAACGACTGACAGAGCGAGGAAGAGCCGAATAACGCGCCGGAATCGGCGGGGTGTAGTCACGTCCTCCAGCAAAGACATCAAATACGACCAAAAACCGAGCACTAAAGCGCGATGCTCTACAGAGCCGAACCAGCCGGTTCAGGAAGCCTGGCCATTGCGTGGCGGAAACCGCAGCACCTCCGTGCCATCCAGCCGTTTCGCCATATCGATCGGATCGCCCAGCCGCACTTCGGCCGGATCGACTTGATAGGCCCACACGAGGAACGATGAAAGCATGGCCGCGCCGTAAACCGTGGAGAAGGCGCCGTCCACGGCATCGAGCCCGCAGGCGATCTTAATGCGGCCCATGCGTGGCACATTGAACCGCGCATCGAAGGTCTGCCAGCGGTGGCCGATATACACCTCCATGTAAGCGTGAAAATCCATCGGCGTGCCGGGGTCCAGTGCAGCCACATCAGGCACGTAGCCCGTGACATAGCGCGTGGGGATATTGAAACACCGGCTCAGCGCCACCGCGCAATGGGCGAAGTCGCGGCATACGCCAAAGCCCTGGCCGATGATCTCGCTGGCAGAGGTAAATGGGCTGCCGGAGCCGAAGCGATATTCGATGTTGGTATGCACCCAATCGCAAATCGCCTGCACGCGTTGCAGGCCGTGCGGAACATTGCCAAACTTCTCGAAGGCAAAATTCATGAGCTTGTCCGAATCGCAATAACGGCTCGGCAGGGTGTAGCGGAGCAATTCGGGCGGCAATTCATCCACCGGGATGGGTTCATCGACCGCTCCGAAATTGTCATAAACCGAAGGCACAGCGACCAACGCATCGTGCCGGATCTGCGTACGCCCGGGCGGGAGGGTAAAGCGATGGACCACATTGCCATGGCTATCCTCCCCCTGCTCCACTTCCAGATTCAACCCGATGTGCAACTCCTCCGCCTCGATGCGCTGCCAGGCGCCATCGCGCGGTTGGGCTACAAGCGTGATCGGCGTAGGCGCCGCTGCGTCATAGTTAAAGTCGAAGCCGCACCGAATGGTGAGGTCGAGCGCTGGGACAGGAGAAGCGTGGATGTTGTTCACTGGATCTGGGCAAAGAAGTCTTCAAAGAGACTCGTGTAGACCAAATCGCGTTCCGGGTGGTACTGGACGCCCACGCCCCACGGGTAATTGCGCAGACGCACTTGCTCGATCGTGCCGTCGCCGGCATGCCAGGCTTCCACCTCCAGCGCATCCGCCACGCGATCAAGGGCTTGGTGGTGCGAGCTGTTCACTTTCTCGAAACGATGCCGGGCTGAGGCATCGAAACGCAGCGGCTGCACATTCTCCAATTTCATCTCCGGCAGGTTATGACCCTGGATATCGAGATACAGCGTTCCGCCGAGCGCTACATTGAGCACCTGCACTCCCTTGCAGATCGTCAGGATGGGAATCCCCCGCTCGATCGCCGACCGAACCGCGGCGAACTCCCAAGCATCGCGGTCCGGTTCCGGATCCTGGATCACGCTCGGATCAGCAATAGGAACATTGTGGAACGCTACAGAGATGTCGGGGCCGCCCGTCACGAGCAATCCGTCCAAAGTAGTGAGGTCCACCGGTCCCAACCGGGCATTGCTTAAGCGGATCTCCGGATGCGGAGCCAAAAAGCGGCTGAAGTTTGTGTCGTCGCAATCCCTAATCCAAGAACCCAAGTGCGGCATTTCCCTATTTGCGCCGCCCCTCCCCCCTCCGCAAGCCGTTTCCCGCCCGACTGGGCAAATTTATACATTTCCCCGAGGTGGAAGCTTGCCAATTCAGAAAGAGCCGCTAGCAATGGCGCCTTATGAAAAAAATCGAGGCCATCATCAAACCCTTTAAACTCGAGGACGTGAAGGAAGCGTTGTCGGAGATCGGCATCGAGGGAATGACCATCAGTGAAGTAAAAGGTTTCGGTCGCCAGAAGGGTCATACGGAGATTTACCGCGGAAGCGAATACACCGTGGACTTCCTTCCGAAGGTGAAGTTCGAGATCGTGCTGGCGGATGATCGCATCGGCAAGGCTGTGGAAGCCATCGTGAGCTCGGCCAAGACGGGCAAAATCGGCGACGGCAAGGTGTTTGTGTTGCCGATCGAAGACGCCATCCGTATTCGCACCGAAGAACGCGGCGAAGCCGCGATCTAAACGCCTTCCACACCTCAAAAGTCTGCCGCGGAACTCGAGATTCCTTGAGTCGCGGCTTTCCCGCTCCTTCCTATGCCGTACTGGCTGCTTGCCGTCATTCTGGGTTTCGTTGAAGGCCTCACGGAATTTCTTCCGGTATCGTCTACCGGACATCTGCTCATCGCCGAGCATTTACTGAAGATTGATCCCCACAGCTTTCTTCGGAGCGACATTTTTAACATCGTTATCCAGGTTGGCGCTGTCCTCGCGGTGATTCCTCTTTTCCGCGACCGGCTTACGATGCTCACCAAGTTTAGGGAGCCGGCCAGCCAGCAGTTGCTCGCCAAAATCGCGGTGGCTTTCGGTATCACCGCGGTGGGTGGCATCATCATGAAGAAGATGCATTTCAAGCTGCCCGAAGAGGTCCAGCCCGTCGCGTGGGCTTTAATCATCGGCGGCATTGTCTTCATTGCGGTCGAGGCCTTGGTCCGCGGAAAGAACCTGCCTGATGAAATCTCCTGGCCGGTGGCCATCACCATCGGTTTTGCCCAGCTCATTGCAGCTGGTTTTCCGGGCGCGTCCCGCTCCGGCTCCACCATCATTCTCGCCCTGCTCGTGGGGGCCACCCGGGTGCGGGCCACGGAATTCTCCTTTCTCGTTGGCATTCCCACCATGCTCGCCGCCGGCGCCAAGCAGACCCTCGATGCCCTGCATCATCCCGCTGCCGATGCCCCGGCGAACGATTGGGGCCTGCTGATCATCGCCTCTGTCGTCGCCATCATTGTCTCCTTCGTCGCAGTGAAATGGCTGCTGCGTTACGTGCAAAGTCATACATTCATCGGGTTCGGCATCTACCGGATCGTAGCCGGGGTGCTTTTGCTGCTGTTTCTTCGGTAGCATGGGGGTGTTTACCTCCGCGGGATCGAAGGTTGCCGGCATGGGCGGGACCGCCTATGCTGGACCTCCCATGCGCTTGTCCGTCCTGTGCGCCATCGTTTTTTTGGTGAGTGCCCTGCCGCTTTGCGCGCAGGATACCGCTACCGTGCGCGCAGCCGATGCCTTCGAGTATCCCGTCGGCCCAAATGGCACCGGTGATGGATATTACATCGCCCGAGGCTACCGACCGAACGGCCACCTCGGTGAAGACTGGAATGGCGTTCGCGGCGGTAATACGGACCTCGGAGACCCCGTCTACGCCACAGCCAACGGCTACGTCACCTACGCCAACAACTACCACGTCGGCTGGGGCAATGTCGTCATCCTCCGCCATGCCTATTATGAGGGCTCCACGCTGAAGTATGTCGACTCACTCTACGGCCATCTCCTTGAGTTCTTCGTCCATGAAGGCGAGCAGGTAAAGCGCGGGCAAAAGATCGGGCGCATCGGCAACAACTTCGGGATGTACGAGGCGCACCTCCACTTCGAGATGCGCAAGAATCTGCAGATCGGCATGTTCCGCAGCAGCTTCGCCCGCGATTTCAGTAACTATTTCACGCCCAATGAATTCGTGGCTGCCCACCGGGTCTGTCCCAATGGCAACCGCATGGTGAGCATCCCGATCAATACCTACCCTCCGGTGGCACCTCCCGTCCTCGCTGGGCCGCATCTGGAGAGCCCCATGTCCGGCCCGCCGTCGGCCGGCGGCTCGCCTCACTTTATCCGCATCGCCCCGCTTCCCACCAGCGCTCCTGTGGTGCAGGTCGTCCCCGCGGCGACTCCGGCTCCAACCCCGACTCCCAAACCGGTGGTCAAGATCGCCGCGCCCACTCCGGCTCCCGCCACTCCGGAACCCAAAATTGCGAAAGCACCCACCCCGGTCGCCACACCGACACCCACTCCAATAGCCAAGTCCACCAAGACCGAGAGCAGCACGACAGCCACGACGGCGGCCTCCGCGGCCAAGCACTCCAAATCAACGGCTTCCGCACCCACGCCGACACCCACACCGGTTGCGAAGTCATCGAAGAAGACCTCGACCAAATCCGAAGTAGCCGCCGCCAGCCCGACGCCGACGCCGAGTGTCAAGGGTAGCAAGACCTCTACAACCGCTTCCGCGAAGAAGGGCGAAAAACTGCCTACTCCGGTTGCCGCGACCACAGCTACGCCGGCACCGTCCTCAGTCACTGCAAGCAAGACGCACAAAGCGCCTGCCGCAACCCCCACTCCCCAACCGACGGTCGCCACACGGGTCGAGCCCGAGACCATCACCTCCGATCCTCTTTTCCCTACGCCGACTGGCGCTGCTCCCGGCACCAATAGCACACCAATTCGCCGCAGCGCTCCTGGCTACAAAGTCGATCGGTTCGAAGACCTGCGCGGAAAGCCGGGATACTAAGCGGGATCGCGTTTCAGGTGGCGATACGCCACGAAACGTCGAAGCACTTACCCTCGCGCTTCGCGCCCGAGTTTGAATTCGAAGCTATCGACCAGCGCGAGCCAGCTCGCTTCGATGATATTGTCGGACACACCGACTGTGCCCCAGCTGCTCTCCCCATCGGTGGAATCAATGAGAACGCGCGTGCGCGCCGCCGTGCCCTGCTGACCATTGATGATCCGCACTTTGTAATCGTCGAGCTGCACCGCATCGATCGACGGAAAGAACGGACGCAACGCCTTGCGCAATGCGCCATCCAGCGCATTCACCGGGCCGTCGCCCTCCGCCACCGTGTATTCCGGCTGGCCGTTCACACGAAGCTTCACCGTCGCCTCGCATTTGTTCCAGCGGCCTTCGGCACCTGCACGACGGAAGGAGCAGTGATACTCCTCCAGTTCAAAGAGCGACCGGCTCATGCCGAGTTGCCGCCGCACGAGCAATTCAAACGACCCCTCCGCCGCCTCGAATTCATAGCCCTCGGACTCCAGCCGTTTCACCTCGGAAAGGATCTTCGCCACTTCTGGCGCGCCCTTGGAAAATTTGAAACCGAGCTTCTCCGCCTTCACGATCACGTTCGACTGCCCCGACATGTCGGAGATGGTGATATTCCGCTCGTTGCCAACGAGAGCGGGGTCCACATGCTCGTAGCTGCTGGCCAGCTTCTGCACCGCATGCACGTGCTGCCCGCCCTTGTGAGTGAAGGCCGCGGTGCCCACATAGGGCGCGCGGATATTATGCGGCACGTTCGCGAGTTCATCGACGAAGAGGGAAAGGTCCCGCAACTCGGTCAGATTCGGCACGACCGGCGTATTCAGTTTGAGCTGCAGGTTCGCCATGACCGTGATGAGATCGCAATTGCCCACGCGCTCGCCGTAGCCATTGATCGTTCCCTGCACCTGCACCGCGCCCGCCGCTACTGAGGCCAGCGCATTGGCCACGCCGAGGCCGGAGTCATTATGTGTGTGGATGCCGACCGTTCCCTCACCGAGAGCCGCGATCACATCGCGCGTGGCATTGGCGACAAATTCCGGCAACGTCCCGCCATTCGTGTCGCAGAGCACCACCAGGTCCGCACCCGCATCGTGGGCCGCCTTCAGCGTCGCCAGCGAATACTTCGGGTCATCCTTGTAGCTGTCGAAGAAATGCTCCGCATCATAAAGCACCTCGCGCCCATGCTTCTTCAGGTAGGCCACGGTGTCGGAGATCATTGCCAGATTCTCCTCCAGCGTCACGCCCAGCACCTCGATCACCTGCAGCGGCCAGGTCTTGCCCACGATCGTCACCGCCGGCGTTTCCGCATCGAGCAGGATGCGCACTTGCGGATCATCCTCCACCTTCATTTTGCCCCGCCGGGTCGCGCCAAAAGCGGCGATCTTCGCATTCTTCCACTGCCGCTTCTTCGCTTCGTTGAAGAACTCTGCATCCTTCGGATTTGAGCCCGGAAAACCACCCTCGATGTAGTTTACGCCAAATTCGTCGAGACGCTCCGCGACGCGAATCTTATCGAGCATCGAAAACGAAATCCCCGTCCCTTGCGTACCGTCGCGGAGGGTGGTGTCGTAGATCGTGACTCGTGGCTTACTCATAAAAAAGGGGTGGCATGCATACCCCGGATTCCCGTTTGAGGCAAGGGGCACGCAGTCACCCGTTTGGGAAATCGATCAATGCGCAGGCTGTGAAAGCAAAACATCACACAAGATAGCCGCACGGCGGCGTTGGAAAGACGGATGCCCTGGCGACCGACCAACCGGCCATCTGACGAATAATCCCATGCACATCGCCGCATCCACACGCACATTTCACCAGCCCTCCGCCTGAATCTTCCATGCACATCATTACCTCCAAAACCTTGGAAAGCCGCCGCCGTTTCCTCCGTCAACTCGCGGCAGGTGGCGCTTTTTACTCCCTGAGCGGGCTCTTCGCCGAGGCGCTCACGCTCACGCCCCGGCAGACCCAGGGACCATTTTACCCGCTGGCCAAAAACATCCCGCTCGATAAGGACAACGACCTCGTCCTCGTCGATGATCACCTGACTCCCGCCAAAGGGATCATCACCTTCGTCAGCGGGCGCGTGCTCGACAGCAAGGGCGAACCGATCCGCAATGCACTCGTGGAGCTCTGGCATACCGATGCCGGCGGCGAGTATGTCTTTTCCACCAGTGCCCCGCGCAACCCAAAGGCAGACCCAAACTTCGCCGGCTTCGGGCAATTTCTCACCGGCTCCGATGGCGGCTACAAATTCCGCACGGTCAAGGCCGGACTCTATCGGGGGCGTACGCGGCACTATCATTTCGGCGTCACCATTCCCGGGCAAAAGGCTCGCTTCACGACCCAGCTTTACTGGAATGAAGTCGCGCGCGCGACGGACGGCAGCGTGTGGAGCACTACGAATGAAAACGACGGCGTGTTGCGAGGCGTGCGCGATGCGGCCGAGCGTGCGGCGGTGATTCGCGATTTTACCGCCGTGGCAGGTAGTGTGGCTGACGAACAGGAGACAAGCTGGGACATCGTGATGGGCCTCACGCCATTCGAGGAGCCGTATCCCGGGTCTGAAGAGGGCGTGCTCGTCCTCGCAGGCACGCAGGTGCCCGCGGCAGCCGGCGGCAAGGCGCGTTTCAAGATCACCGTGCCCGCACAGGCCGGATACAGCTACGAGGTCTATGCCAATCCATCGCACGGCGCGCTCGGCTGGGCCGCGCTGCCTTTCGCGCTCTCTGCTGCCGAGAAGCTGGATCGCAACATCCATACAGCGAAGGCCGAGGGCGGTCTCGATCTGTTCGTCGAAAAGGAATCGGCGAAGGGTTACTATCACGTGGCCTTCCGCATGCCGGGCGCGAATCTCGGGACTCCTGGCGAGATGGGCTTTGGAGGACCGGGCGGCCCCGGTGGTCCCGGCCGCAGACCGGGTGGACCCGGCGGTCCCGGTGGCCCGCCTCCGGGTTTTGACGGCGGCGGTCCGCCACCTCCACCGCCGAACTGACGGTATTTGTCGGCGCTCCACCCTTCATGCCAGGGCGGCGCGAGCTGTCTTAAACTGCCTCGGTCTTCTTGCTCCGTGGCCATTCGCGGAGCTGCGTCTTTGCGGCCTCGATCTTTTCCGCCGGCTGATTGCACAGCGCCACCCCCATGAGCGCGGACATCTGGTAAGCGCGCACGATGAACTTCTTCTTCGTCAGGTCACCCTCCAGCTCGATCCGTGTCGGTGGCCGCGAGAAATCACCGAGGAAATCGAAGTGCAGGTCAAAGAGGACGTTGCTCGAGTGTGGCAGATACTCAAACTTGATGCGCTTCTTGCCCGTCATGTTCGCCCCCGCGACATGGCCCTGCAGGACCGCGGCATTCCAATGCTCGATGCGCCGCACTCCGCCGAGCACTCGGTCCGGATAAGCGGCGATATCGCCGGCGGCGAAGATGCCTTTCTCGTCCGTCTCGAGATATTCGTTCACTGGAGTTCCGTGCGGATAGGCAAGCGGCGTATTGGCCACCAGCGCGAGATTCGGCTCGGCGCCGAGCGCCACAATGGCGAGCCCGGCCGCGAAGCGCTGGCCGCTCTTCGTCTGTACGTTGCGCAGCACAGTGCGCCCTTCAAAGCCATTCAGCGTCTCACCGATCATCAGCTTGATGCCGTGCTTCGTGAGATACTCGCCCAGCCATGCGCTGCCCTCCGGACCCAGCGAGCGCGTCCAGAGCGGCGCGCGATGCATGAGCGTGACGTGCGCCTTGGGCAACTGCGAGAGGAACGCCGCCGTCTCCAGTGCGATGCAACCGCCGCCCACAATCACGATCTGGTGCTCGGTCTCTGCGATCTCGCGCAGCGCCTGCACATCGCGCATCGAGCGAAGGTAAAAAACATTCCCCAGATTTCCGCCCGCCACTTGCGGACGCCGTGCGCGGCTGCCAGTGGCGAGGAGTGCCTTGCGAAACTCGACGGCCTGTCCATTGCCGAGCACCGCGAGCCGCCGCTCGATATTGAATTGCGTGAGAAAAGTATCCAGCCGCAGGTCGATGTGATTTTTCTGAAACCAAGCGGCGTCATGCACGCAGATCTTCTCCGCCACGTGATTGCCCGACTTGCGCAACAACGAGCCAAACAGCAGTGGACGTTGATACGGCATCGCCGTCTCGTTCCCTACGAGCATAATCGTCCCCTTTTTGTCGTGCTCCCGGATGCCTTCACACGCACTGACTCCCCCAGCTCCGGCGCCGACGATAAGGTAGTCTCGACGAATCATTTACCAGTTTAGATTACGGCGGGCATCTGGGGGGCCGCGAGGAAAATCGGCAGGTTTATCGAATCATTGCACGTAGGCCCGGACGCGGTTTTTCCAACCGTTCAGCCATTTTTCTTCGTGCCGGTCGGGCGGCGCGTTGTGCACCCGGCGGGTCAGCACCTCCTCGGCGCTCTTGGCGAAAAGTGCCGCGGGGCTGGCTCCCTCGCTCTCTCCCATTCCGGCCAGCACTTGCAACAGGCCCCAGCCTTCACCCGCATAGCGCTCGGTCTCCTTGGTCCCCTCACCCTTGAAATTCACGTAGTCGATCAAGGCAAATTGTCCCCGCGTCGTCGCCGCAAGCCGATCGTAGTTTGCCTTGATCTTGTTTCGTTGCGGCGACGGTGCCGCGGCGAGCATCTTGGGCAGGGCCTGCTCCATGCGCTGTGCGAGAAAGCGGGCCTGCACCTGGATGGTCGAGGCGAGCAGGTCGCGCAGCTCATTCATTCGGTCGCTCTTCGACGCCGCCAGAAATTCCGAGCGGGTGCTCCACGGGCAATCGGCTTCCGGCTTGATCCAGGCCGGGACTTTCACGCCGTTGGCGTTGAAGAATTTCACGAGCGGCGGAAAGCTTTCCTCGAATGGGCCTTCCACGCCCTTCGGATACCAGATGAAATGCCCGATCCCGAGCGAGGCGAAATTCTCGCCGGTATTCCACGAGGTCAATCCTTCGCGAGTGCCACTGCATTCATTCTGCCAAACGCGGCGGCCGACGACGTCCAATTCCCGCGGGGTCAACGCGAAGGTCGCGCTGGCGGAGAGCACAAGAGCAAGAGCACAAAGCAGGCGCATGAATGGGAGCATGGCAGCCGCTTGCAGGACGCTCGTCAAGCGCATCGCGGCCCACATGCTCAAAATCGAGGAGCGCTTGTAGCGTTTTCAACCCCACACTTTATCAAGCCACTCTTCTCCCCATAGCGCGAGATAGATGCCCATCGCCCACATCGCGATGAAAAATTCGCCCGTCGCGGCCCGCCAATGGAAGGCCTGCCGGCCCCGCCCCGGCCATGGACGGAAGCGCGGCAGAAAGCGCGGAACTTCAGCGCAATAGCGCGCGTAGGCCGCGCCAAATTGCCGGCGCAGAAACTCCTCCTCGGCCGGCACGATGCCGAGGTAGAGGAAGAGAAAGGCCAGCGCGGCGAGGAGATAAGCCTTGGGGTCGCCGATCAGCGCGGCCATGCCAAAGCCGAGGAACATGGTGCCGGTGTAAATCGGATTGCGGACATACGCGAACGGGCCGCCGGTGATCAATTGCGGCGCCTCGATTTTCTCGGTGCGCGTGTGCTTTCCTGCGCAGCCGCTCCCCCAGGCCCGCAAAGCCAGCCCTCCCAGCGCGATGAAAATTGCCAGGGTTTGGAACAGCCGATGTCCCGGGGCAAAAAAGGGCGCCGGTACGAGCACTTCGATACCGGCGAGGGCGACCGCGAGCCCGATAAACAGCCTACGACCAAAAATACGCCGCCCCCATCCAACGAGAACGGAAAGGCGTGTGGAGGAAGAATCGGGAGGCATCCGTCGCCTTTAGCAATGAAACCGCGACGAAATCAAGTGGCTGATTTCAAACTGAATGCGACTGCCCCCGGATTACCTCTACTCGCCGAAATGGTCGGTCAGGCACTTGGTAATCGTGTCGAGGCTCACCGGCTTGGCGAGGAAAGGAAACCCGCCGATCTCATTGTCCGTTTCCTTTTGCGAAACGATGGCGGTGAGAAACACGATGGGCACATTGGCGAGCATCGGGTCGGAGCGAATCTGTTGTGCCACGTCGCCGCCATCGATCTTCGGCATGACGATATCGAGAAAGACCAGATCCGGTTTGAAATCCCGCGCGACCAGCCACGCGTTGGTGCCGTCATTCTCCTCCCGCACGGTGTATTTTCCGGTCTTCTCAAGCGTGAGCTTGAGCAG
>JBGGMZ010000354.1:0-3590 GCA_041287745.1 Chthoniobacter sp.
TGGCGGTCGCGCGCGGCGACTTCGTGCAGTTCGGGGTCGGGGGAGAAGCCAGCGATTTCATCCCAGTAACCGAGCATGAACTCGATGCACTCGTGGTAAAGCTGGCTACGCTCTTGTGGAAGGCCGACGCCACGGCTGTGGACCATGGCGAGGATGGAAAGCATGAGTGGGGTGGCAGCGAGCCGGCGAATACGATCGGGCTTTACGGCGCCGATGAGATCCACGGCGCGGCTCGCGGCGTGGCCCCGGGCGGTGGGATTGTCGCCTCGTGCGGCGACGGTTGCGGCGAGGTACCAGTGGCGAACGAATTCCTCGATCTGCGCGTCGTCGAGGTCGCAAATGCGCGCTTCGCCGACTCGACTACAAAGGGCCGCGCGGCCTTCGCTCTCCCAAGCCTTTGGGCGCGAGGTGAGAATGACGCGTGCCTCGCGCCAATCGTCGAGTGCGGTGGCAACGAGGGCGGCGACGGCTCGGCGCTGCGTGGGCTCGGCGATTTCATCTAGGCCATCGAGGAGGATGAGGACGCGGTTCCCGCGTAAAAGCCGAGAGAAGAAGCCGACGGGGAGATGCGGCGCGCCCGTTTCCTGCGCCCATTGGTGCGCGAGAAATTCATGGAAATGCGAAGGCTTTAGTTCGCTGAGCGTCTTAGCATGCCGTCGCTCCTCGACCCACCGGTGAAACTGCCTCAGCTGGATGAGCACCGGCAGCCGATCCTCATAGAGCTTCAATCGAGTCTCCTGCTGCCGCGAAGCGAAGGTAAGGGCAAGGTATTGGAGGAGCGTGCTCTTGCCCGAGCCTGGCGATCCGGCGAGTGCGAGGTGGTTTTGCTGACGGAGTAAATCGGGGAGGCTCGTGAGGACCGTTGCAACAGCCCTTTCCGACATGCCGAAACCAATGTCCGCGTTTCTAAGTTTGAGTGATGCAATTAGTCCACTTCCCGTTTGTTGCCCAGCCTCAAGTCCTGCGATAAATGCTCTCCGCGCTTTGCGCGGCAGCGAACGGAGCCTCTTAGCAAACACATCAGGATGCGAACCCCTTCCGATTTGTAGCGGCTCGGTTGCCACCCATTCTCGCAAGTCTGGCAATTCGGTAGCTGCCGATGCCACTAGCTTTATAAACACCTTCTCAAGCTCCACCTCGACAGGTGCGCGCGCCTCAGCGGTGTGGAATTTGACTATTCGGTGTACGTCGCAGAGGTGGTGACGGTAGCTCTCCTCCGCCTCAGCCCAATCAGGCTCGTTCTTCTTGGGCCGCACGCCTTTCTCTGGAGTTAGTAGCTTCATTGGCGCCCGCCTCAGGCGCTCTGCGACTTTTACTAGGTCTTGCGTGACGCGTTGCTTGAGATCTTCGACAGTCTTGAAATCCTGCGTGAGCGCGGGTCGTTGCGCGCCGGTCTCGGTCTGTTTGAAAAACTTTCGCACGCCTACGAGTTGGTCTATGTCGACGTTGATCGGGAGATCTCGCGCGCAGCGATAGAGAAGGATTTGCGGGCGGTCTTCCGTGCTGGCGAGAAAGGCGTCATAAGCGCCGACGAATTCCGCCTCAGTGCCCGTGAGCATCTCGCCGGAGAGGGGGTCGATTATGCCACTCGGAATACCGAAGCGCGTCCAGAGGAGGCCGATGAAGATGTCCCATTCGGTGATGGGATAGTTGTCGAAGATGACCCTCTGCGCGTTGCCCGCACTAGGCGTGGCGTTTTTCCAGATGAGAAAGCGAACGGGGCAGCCTAGTTCATCGAGGTGATCACGCAGACTAAGGAGTGCCGCGCGCTCGGGTCCCATGTCGCCGGGGCAGCCGATGAACACATTCAAAGTCCTTAAAGATTTCACCGGCATTGTTGCTAGACGAAGCGGAATACCGCTTTCGTCGCTTCGGTTCAAGCTCAAGGAGCCATTGGCGAGGACGAAGCCGCCTTTCCTACTGAGCCGAGGAGGCAGGTGAAGCGCTGCCCCCAAACGAAGCTCATATTGCCGCACGACCGGACGCCAAGCGCCATCCTCCCGATAGTCGGGCGACGAAGAGCGGAGAGATCTAATGTTTTCCACAAGCGCCGTGTTTCGGGTTACAGAGACGAAAACGACTGCACAGGCGGGAGGATTTTCAGCGATCCTACTTTATGTGATTGCCGCCTAGCTCCGCGTGTCCAGCGACCAGCAGTCGCACCAATCCGTGCCGGCCGAACTGGAGGATTACTGACGGGCGTCGAAGCTGAACGAAGGAGTGCCGGTTCACCGACACAGCACCGGGGAGGCTAAGAGCGATCGCGAAGGGCTGGCGGATCTCATCGATCAGGTTCGCCGCAGCAAGCTGGATGCGGTGGTCACCTTCAAGCTGGACTGGCTCGCACGCTCCCCTCCTCGCCTCGCCCGACTAATCGCAGAGTATCGGGCTCACCGCGTTGCTCTGGTGTGCTCGAATCAGGGAATCGAGAGGAGCGATTCCGTCCAGGCAGTGATTCTGGCCGATCAATGCCCGCGCGGCCGTCGCCGAACCTGGACGGGAGATCATTACCAGGCGCGAATGCTGGCACCGCATCCGCCAAGCTCCCGGGGTTCGGCTCGACCGTTCACCCAAGAGCCCGCACCACGCGGCGGACGTGGCCGAGCTCTTGAGTGATGGGCTGGATGCGGCCGAGATTAACCATTCGCGGGGCTGCGCTTAAGGGTCTCGATCACAATCTGTTCTAGTCGGAGCGTGTGGCGTGCTGTGGAGAGGGGCGGTCGACGGTCACGTGACGTCGGAGAGCAATGCAGCTCCCTCGTCTCCCAGCAAATTGATGGGTTTGTAGGGCCGTCCGATCATTTGGCTCATGATGAGGTTCTCGTTTTCCCATCCCTCGGTCACTTCTTTGTGAAGCTCCATAATCTCTTGCTCCGAGAACCCAAAGACGTTCGTGGTGGAGAGTTTGTGATTCCGGCACCAAGTTACCCACGCCAAGTTGTGACCGAGATCCCAACGTAAAGCCCCTCCGTCGATCTGCTCCAATTTCACCGTGTTCGAGAGAACTGGCATCAAGCGTATGTACGCCAGCACGGCAGCCACTCCCTCATTGTTGGTCGCTAGAAAGTCTTTCAGCGCGGATGGGCCGCCCTTCTGTACCCGATCGTGCATCAACGCCACCTCGTTGGTCGCCACCTCCAACAAACCCGTCAACTCGATCTGGTAGCGATTGGCGGCAATCTTTTCTTGCAGATAGCTTTGAACCAAGGGCACTGCCCGTTGCAAATGCCGGGGCGTGAGGAATGAGTAATAGTCCATTACCTTCCACGTCGAAGGTTGAGGATCGTCGTGCCTCGTTTCTCGGTAGTATCGGACGAACATTTCCAAATTGCCGTCAGTCAGCACTCCCTGCCGGGCCTTCCAGTATTTACGAGCCAGCGCGGGATCGTTTGCGGGAAACGTGGTGTTGGGGAAGAGCGTGCTCAGGTGGGTGAAGCTCCGGGCGTCAAATTTTTGGATCGCTACCAGCCAATCCGGTTTTCCCTGCATGTTTTTGGGAAAACATTTATCATCCGAGCTCGGTAGTGCACCGGGCTCATTCGATGATAACAAAGGATAAGAAGAAAGCCCTCTTCCCCCGGAAGAGGGTT
>JBGGMZ010000355.1:0-2630 GCA_041287745.1 Chthoniobacter sp.
TGGCGGTCGCGATGCCAGATGAGATCGCCCACGAGATGCGCGCCCACCGTCCATGTACGGAAGATGAGCTTGCGCCCGCGCTGATCGAAGATCGGCAGCAGCGAGTGCAGCATGCGATTCACCTGCGCGGCGGTGTGTAAAAAGAGTCGGCTGCGCAGCGGATCGCTCACATCGATGCCATCGCTCTCGCCAATGCGCAGGATGATCCCCTCGACCTCCGGGAAATCATCGAGAAACGCGGCCACGACTTCGCCAAACCAAGTCTCCGCGGAGTCGAGCCGATCGCGCAGTTGCGCATCCACCGCAGCGGTGGTGGTGAGGAAGTCGCTGGTCACGAATACGCGCAGACCCGCTTCCCGCAGCACAGCGAAACATTGCCGGAATTCCTCGCGCAGGATCGCATTGCGCTCGCGCACTTCCGGCTCCAGCCACGGGTGCAGGCTAAGGTGCGCGACATCGTCCAGCGAGGCGGCATTGAAGCCCAGCGCGCGCACCTTACCGGCAAATGTGGCAAGCTCTTCGCGAATCTCCGTCCATTGCTGGGCGCGTTCGGGGCCGTCGGTGGAGAGATGGGGAAAGGGAATCTTCGACCAATTGATTACGCGGCGCGCATAGCCGCGGAAGAAAGGGCCGATGGCGTCGATGAGGGCGAGTTCCATGCCGCGAGTACCGTTGCAGAGGTGTGCGGATGCGACAACGGCGCGAATGCAACATTCTGGCTGCAGTCTGCGATGGGTTAAACGCCGCGCGACGGGACAGGGGTAGAAAAACTTGCGGAAGTTTTATGCATTTCCTCTCTGGAGATCGCACAGGGAGGGGGCTGTGGATGCGCGGCCAGTGGGCGGAGGCACATCGAACTTTTTACAGGAGGACATCTATATAATGAGTACACAACGCTTCCTGCTTTATCTGGAAATGGACGGTGGGCGTTTCACCTTGAAGCGCGAGGGCGAGTCATGGGTGCAGGAGTTCAGCTCACTGCTCGATGCCCTGCAGTATGCGCGGGGCATGGCAGACAGCACAGACTCGCGTCTTTCGGTCTTCGATGAGGCGGGCCGGACGATTATCGAGACTTTTGTGTAGAGCTACGCAGCGCGAAAAGCCACGCGAGGCGGAATGCCGCGCGTGGTTGTCTCGTGTCGTTCGTGAAGCGCTTTTTACAGCCGCACTGCGCCGTGGATGTCTCCGTCTTCGGTATCCGGCGTGGTGCCCGAGACGTAGGCCTTGGCCGATTCCCACAGGTATTTGAGCCCTTGCGCCCCGGAGTTGTCCCAGAATTCCCCACGCTCCGGCCGGATGGCGATCAACTCGATGTCCGGGTCGTCCTTGCCGCCCGGGAACCACACGCGAAAAGGTTCGCGCCATAGGTGCGCGATCTTTTCGCGGTCGCCGATCAGCGAGGCGCGGCCGCTGAGCGAGAGGAAGGTTCGCCCTTCCTGAGCGACGAGATGGACCTGCGAATCCATCTCGATCTCATGAACTTTGGCGGTGTCGACGCTGGTAAAGAACCATATGCGTCCGTCGTCTTCGACTTGGGCGATGGCCATGGGGCGCGCGTGGAAACCATGCTCGCCGGTATGCGTGACCAGCATGGCATTTTGAAGTTTCTTCAACAGGGTGAGGAAGTGTTGGGTCTGTTCACTGGCAGAAGAGGGGGCATTCATATGAAGAGGTTCGCCTGCTGGCCGATTCACGGATGTGAATTCGAGTATTACGTCCGCGTTTGTTGAATAGACGGCGATCTCCGGCCGCCGCGGAAACAGCCGAATACATCGGGGGGTAACCTCTGGCAGCTTTTTTGGGGAAACGCAGAGACGCGGAGACGCAAAGAGCGCAGAGAAAGAAGAGATCCGGCCTCTCTGCGCCTCTGCGTCTCTGCGTTTAATTCTTCCAATCAAAGCACCGACGCCTATCTGAAATGCACAAAGGCTTTGCTGACGCAGTGAAGAGCAGTTTGGTGAGGGCAATCCCAAACCCGTTCGGTGCGACGTTACGGCATCACCCCTCATGATTCCCAAGCGACTTCTCCTTCTGTTGCTGCTCGCAATGCTTTCCATCAGTGCGGCTACCGCCGCACCGGAGCGACCGAATATCATCGTCATCCTCGCCGACGACATGGGCTTTTCGGACATCGGTTGTTTCGGCAGTGAGATACCCACACCGCGCCTTGACGCTCTCGCGGCGAATGGCCTGCGTTTTACCCAGTTCTACAACTCGCCCCGTTGCAGTCCCACGCGCGCCGCATTGCTCACCGGTCTCTATTCGCAACAGGCCGGCATGGGCTGGCTCGACGGCATGGTGAAGCCGGAGTCACGCGGCTTTCATGGCAAGCTGCTGCCGCGCTGCGTGACGATCGCCGAAGTCCTGCGGGATGCCGGCTATTTCACCGCGATGTGCGGCAAGTGGCATCTCGGTCAGCAAAATGGCACACCACCGTGGGAGCGGGGCTTCATGCGTTCGCTGAATTCACGCTACGGCGAAGTCTATTTCCCGAAGGAAAAAGATCGGAAGGGGACGGAGAGCCTTTTCCTGAATGGCCGGGAGATTCCCAAGGACTCCCCGGAGCTTGGCCACGATTGGTATTCCACCGATCTGTTTGTGGACTGGGGGCTCAAGTTTATCGACGAAGC
>JBGGMZ010000356.1:0-4566 GCA_041287745.1 Chthoniobacter sp.
CCGCCTCGGTCCCAAAGTGTGCACGGGCGTAATCCTGCACCGCCTGCACGTAGCGCGCCGCAGGGGTGAGCTCCACATTCTCGCTCGGGCTCACGCCTTCGTTGTCCTTGGCCGCTTCCACGATCGCCACGACATTCGCCAGGTCGGCCTCGGCCACATTGCAGGCGAAGATGGTGGGCTTGCCTGAAAGCAGGAAAAAGTCGCGCATGATCTTCGTCTCATCGTCGCTCAGCGGGAGCGTCGTCGCCGGTTTGCCCATATCGAGATGCGGGATCAGCTTTTCGCACACCGCGATCTCCGCCTTGGCTGCCTTGTCGCCGCTGCGCGCGGCCTTGGTCTGGCGGTCGGCACGCTTCTGCACGGCGGCCAGGTCGGCGAGGATGAGCTCGGTATTGATCACCTCGATGTCGCGCACCGGATCCACCGTACCCGCCACATGATGAATGTCATCATCCTCGAAACAGCGCACGACCTGCACGATCGCATTCACTTCGCGGATATGGCTGAGGAATTGGTTACCCAAGCCTTCGCCCGCGCTCGCGCCTTTCACCAAGCCCGCGATGTCGACAAACTCGATCGCCGCCGGCACGATCTTCTTGGAGCTCGAGAGCTTGCTCAGCGCCTGCAGCCGGGGATCCGGCACAGTCACCACGCCCACGTTCGGGTCGATGGTGCAAAAGGGATAATTGGCCGCCTGCGCCTTCTGCGTCTTGGTGACGGCGTTGAAGAGCGTGGATTTGCCAACGTTTGGAAGACCGACGATGCCTGCGGATAACATAAAGGGGTGTGGTAACTACAGCGCACCCGGCCCGCTCGCACGAAAAATCCGCGTGGCGAAGAAAGCCGGCGAGGGGACACAGGCTCAGTTCCAACAGTGGGATTTGGTGGGATCTACTGGGATTTCCTCTGTAAAGAACTGCGACATCCTGCGGAAAAAGACCAAGGAGCGGCGGTTTGCAACCGCCGGCCAACCCACGCGCAAAGCGCCACATCCACCACGATCAAGCACGATCAAGCACGATCAAGCACGATCCACCACGATCAGAGCATCTACGAAAAATAGATATATGGCCTGCAAGGACGGCTTGGAGGGCACCGCGCCGTCGGGGCCTGTAGGCAAACCTACTCTACAGAAGCGACGGCCGATCCGAAAGTTCCTTCGGCAACCACGATCAGGCACGATTCACTACGATTAGGCACGATGGAGCACGATTACTCTGGAGCCGATGGAAGTGAGACCACATGGGATGCGGTCGGCGGAGACCGGGGTCAACGTAACAAAGAACGACCAAAGAACGGCGCTGGCCATATCGGCGCAGCGAGCATGTTGCATTGAACACTATATTCAGGCTCGCCGTCAATTCCAAACGTCCCGCCGTCGCGAGAACCGCTTGGACGCTCTGACTCAAACCCGGCTCCGCACCCGGCCTCTCAGGCCGCTGCCTGATGCGCTTTCAGCGCCTTATCCTCGAGCCAGTAAACCTGCATCATCACGCCCGCCCAATAGAGCGGCATGAGCAGCAGGCCCCAGCCGGCGCTGGCGGCTCCCGCGAGGAAGCAGAAGGCGAACGCGAAGACGCTGCCGATCATGTAGAGCACGCCGGTCGTCTTGTAGCCCTTATAGATATGGCCCAAGCCCGGCACGATGCTCAGGCACACCGCGACTTTATCGCGAATGCCGCCGCCATGCGGGTGGTCGGGATGTCGTGGCGAAACCCAGTCGCACTTCGTGCAGGCGTCCGGATGTTCGGGGTCGAGCGGTGCGTCGCAGAGTGGGCAGTGAGCGGCCGCCGTGATGACAGGAGGATTGGCTTCAATCGTTGGCATGTTAATTTCGGTGGGTTGCTTTCAACTAGCCCTACCTTATCCCTGTCGATAAATTAGCCAGAAACAGCGATTTCTGCAATAGAAAAAGTTACACTTATGCCAAAGCTCACCGCCATCGTCTCTCATCTCGACCAGCATTTGCGCCATTCTGAGGTCGCGGATTACCCCGGCGCCTGGAACGGTTTGCAGGTCGAAAATGACGGTGAAGTGACCCACATCGGCGCCGCCGTGGATGCCTGCGCGGCCACGATCGAAGCCGCCGTGGACAAGGGGATCGATCTCTTGCTCGTCCATCACGGCCTTTTCTGGGCCGGCGTGCAGCCCGTGACTGGCCCGACCAGGCGGAAAATCAAGGCGGCGCTCGATGGCAACTTGGCCATCTACAGCTCGCACCTGCCCCTCGATTTGCACCCACAGCTCGGAAACAACGCGCTGCTGTGCCGCGCCCTCGGCTTCAAAAAATGCGAGCCGTTCTTCCATGCCAAGGGAGAATTCATCGGCCTCAAAACCAAGGCCGCACTGACCCGCGACGAGCTATCGAGCCGCCTCGAGAAGGTCCTCGGTAAAAGGCCGCACCTCAGCCCCGGCGGCCCGACGAATGTCACACACATCGGCGTCGTAACCGGCGGTGCCGGTGCGGAAGTCGCGCGCGCCGCTGCCGAGGGCGTGGATACCTTCATCACCGGCGAAGGCCCGCAACACTCCTACACCTTGGCCGAGGAACTCGGCGTGAATCTCTTCTACGGCGGCCACTACGCCACCGAGACCTTCGGCGTCAAAGCCCTCGCCGCATATCTCTCCAAACGCTTCCGCGTCCCGTGGGAATTCATCGACCACCCGACCGGCCTATAGCGCCAGAACGAGGCAGATGAAATCAGCCACGGATGAACACGGATCAGCACGGATGGAGCGCCGAAAGCCAAACCTTGCCCCAGATCAACCCACTAATTGGACGGTCCCGCGGGAAGATCTCTTCTATCCGTGTTTCATCCGTGTGTATCCGTGGCTCCATTGAATCATTCCAGTTTAGAGCGACGCGGCCGAATCAACTGGCCCCAAAAATTTCCATAAAACGAGCAGGGAACCAGACGCATTGATCATCAGATCATCAGAGATCTGCCATTGGCCATCAGTGATCTGCAATCCACCATCTGCAACCTGCAATCTACAATCTGCAATCTGCAATCTGCAATCTGCTCTCGAAAATTTCTAAATCCTAAATCTTAGATTCCCTTGCTTCCTCGTTCCTTCTTCCAGCGCGACCCCATCACGTGCGCCCGCGAACTCGTCGGCTGCCAATTGGTCTGGAATTCCTGCGCCGGCATCGTGGTCGAGACGGAGGCCTATACCGCCACGGGCGATGAAGCTTCGCATACGTTTGTCCGGCCCACGGCCCGAGCCTTTGTCGCCAAGCACGAGGCCGGAGCCGCCTACGTCTATTTCAACTACGGCATGTATTGGCTCTTCAATGTCCTCGTCAAAGGCGGCAGCGAGAATGGCTTCGTCCTCATCCGGGCCCTGCAACCGACCCGCGGCATCCCGGCCATGCGCCGCCGCCGCTTTCCCAAGCCCGACGCCGCCGCCAAGCCCAAGCCTCCCGAAGCCCTGTGCTCCGGTCCGGGCAAATTGACCATCGCCATGGGCATCGGCGGCGAACACCACGGTACCGACCTTTGCCTCGATCCGTCCAAAGCGTTCCACGGCCCGGCCGATCCCGCGATCGACCGTCTGGCCGACATCCGCATCGGAATCACCAAGTCCGCCGATTTTCCGTGGCGCTTCCTGGCCGCGGAAAATCGCTTCGTCAGCGTGAAAGCCACAGCCTCAGCCCGGCGCTGCTGAGCCATCGTTGTTCGGAACAACGCCGCCATCGCGCGGCCGGTTTTGCGGGCGGTGGGCGACGCAGCGTCGTCCCATTTTCGTCCGGTCGTCATCCGGTCTTCGGGGCAACCGAAACGCTCCAGCGCTTCGATTTTCCAAAACGCCCGGTGAATAACTCCGGTCCGTTCGGGCGCAGGGAATGGCCCTCCAAACTTTCCCACAAGTTATTCACAGACCCACAAACCACTCATCCGCAGCCCCTAATCTATAACATAATACAATATATGTCATATAAAATGGATAGGTGTTGGTGCCGCGGCTATCCGAAGCCGACTCCGATTTTAGAGGGCTCCCCATCTGCTGGCCCTTGCAGATCCCACGGTACCGCGATCTGAAGTTTCGAGGTTGTCATCCCTTCCGGATGTCGACCATTCTTGCGTTGATGAGTGGCCCGACAACGCTGCCGCCGTTTGGCTTGGGGTTTACGCTGCTCGCCTTTACGTGTGTTCGTGCATCCGCCGAGGCCATCGCGTCGTTTTTCGAAACCGCAATTCGCCGGGACTATCTTGGCTTATGGAAGTTTGAACGTGCCCCATTGGAACTCCCATTTCCCGAACCGAAGCCTGGTGGCCGCCATTTTCCGGAAATCGCGATCTGGCGGCCGTCCTGCCATCTGGATCGCTGCGTCATTACGACCAACCTGCAAGACGGATTCTGCCGATTCCTCGCTCATTATCTCAGCACCGTGCCGGTTGAGTTCACCACGATTCGGGCTACGGCCCCCGGTGAAGATTCTGCGGTTTTTGAATTCTCACACCATGAAAATGGCTCCCGGCAGCAATCCAGATGCGTGCAGGCTTTGAGGGACGATCCTAAATGGCAATTCTACCATGAAGGCGTGCCACTGCCGTTTGAGGA
>JBGGMZ010000357.1:0-14013 GCA_041287745.1 Chthoniobacter sp.
CCCCGGCCCATTTGCTCCTCGCGCGACTGCATGCGGGGGAGGGAAATCTCGATGCCGCCCGGATCAGCTATCAGCGCGCGCTTGCCATCGATCCCACGGGCAAGGATCCGTCCTTGGAGAAAGAACTGCACGGCGTGGCGCCGAAGCCACCAGAGCCTGAGAAGGTCGCCGTGTCCGGCCCCGGCTGGGCGCCGGAAAACGATGACGACGATGAGAAATCCAACGAGAGTGCCGAGCTGGAACGTCCGAATCTCACCTTCGCCGACATCGGTGGCATGGAGACGGTGAAGGAGGAGATCCGGATGAAGATCATTCATCCGCTCAAGAATCCGGCGCTCTTCAAAGCTTACGGCAAAAAGATCGGTGGCGGCGTGCTGCTCTACGGCCCGCCCGGCTGTGGCAAGACGCTGCTCAGCCGCGCCACCGCCGGAGAGATCAAGGCCAACTTTCTCTCCATCGGCATTCATCAGATTCTCGATCTCTATCTCGGTAATTCTGAAAAGAATCTGCACCAGCTTTTCGAGCTCGCCCGCAGCCATTCGCCGGCCGTGCTTTTCTTCGACGAAGTGGATGCGCTCGCCGCCGATCGCAATGACCTCAAGCGCAGCGCCGGTCGCACGCTGATCAATCAATTTCTCGCCGAGATGGATGGCAACGTGGGCAACAACGACGGACTGCTCATCCTCGGCGCAACGAATGCCCCGTGGCATCTCGATCCCGCCTTCCGCCGGCCGGGCCGCTTCGATCGCATCCTCTTCGTGCCGCCGCCGGATGAAGAGGCTCGCGCCTCGATCCTCGAGGTGATGGCGAGGGACAAGCCCGTGCACAAGCTCGACGTCGCTGCCGTGGCGAAGAAGACCAAGGATTTCTCCGGCGCCGATTTGAAGGCCGTCTTCGACGTCGCTATCGAGCGTTCACTTGCTCGCGCCATGCAGGAGAATCGCGTAATCCCGCTCGGCACCGACGATCTGCTCAAGTCCGCGAAGGATGTGAAACCCTCGACCAAGGCGTGGTTCGAGAGCGCGAAAAATTACGCGATCTATTCCAATCAAAGTGGGTTTTACGACGACGTCCTGACCTTCCTCGGCATCAAGAAATGAGCGCCGGTATTCCGCATCCGCAGATCATGCGCGGGCTGCAGCTCAAGCAACTGGGCCGCTACGCGGACGCGGCGGACGCTTTTAGAGAAGCGCTGTCGCAGGAGCCGAACGATGCGTTTGCCCTGCACCAGCTCGCGGGCTGCGAGTTTCGCCTGCCCGAGTTGCGCAAGGAGGCGCTGCAGACCATCGATCGCGCCATCTCCGTCGAGCCCAATGAGGCGCAGCATCATGTCCTGCGCGCGTTCATCCTCTGCTCGCTGGACCGCCCGAGGGATGCGCTCTCTTCCACCCAGATGGCGCTCGCGTTTGACCCGAATGACTCCCTCGCGCACACCGCCGAGGCGCAGGCGCATTTGCAGATGGAAAACTGGCCGCTCGCCGAGCGTTCCGCGCGGCAGGCGCTCGCGCTCGATGCGGACAATTCCGGCGCGGCCAATCAACTCGCGCAGGCGCTGCGCCTGCAAAACAAGCTGGCTGAAAATGCCGAGCACCTTGCCGGCATGCTCGCGCGCGATCCCGAGGATGCCTTCACGCATGCCAATGCCGGCTGGGCCGCCCTGCAGCGCGGAAAGAATTCCGAAGCCGAGGCGCATTTCCGCGAGGCACTGCGGCTCGATCCCGATTTCGAGTACGCCCGCGAAGGCCTGCTCACCAGCTTCCGCGCCCGTTCGCCGCTCTATCGCGGCTATTTGAAATACACTTTCGCGATGGCCCGGCTGAACCGCAAAGCGCGCTGGGCGGTGATCATCGGGCTGTATCTCAGCGTCCGGTTTGCGGGGCTCTTGCCCGGTGGCTGGGTATTGGTGGCGATCTATTTTCTTTTCGTCTTGTGGGTCTGGGTGGCGCGGCCCGTGGGCAATGCGCTCCTCCTGCTCGATCGCTTTGCCCGTTACGCCTTGCGCAGGTCGGAAAAGATCGAGGCGGCGCTCGTGGCGAGCTGCCTGACCGCGAGCGTCGTCGGCATCGTGCTGAGCGTCGCGTTCAATTGGGACGTCGCCATGCTCCTCGGTGTTGCCGGGATTGCCATTGCGTTTCCGCTGGCGCTGATCTTCAACAACGCTTCCATCCTCGGTCGTTGGATCTTCGGCAGCCTCGCCGCTCTCGCGGCACTGACCACGATTTTCAGCATCGTCTACGATTCGAAATTGTCGGCCGATCTCTTCGTGGGCGCCTGCATTGCCTGCGCCGCCAGCACCTGGCTGGGCAATATCCCCGCGCTCTACCGGCGAGGGTGATTACTGCGGAAAAATGAACCACGAAGACACGAAGGCACGAAGATTGGAGGAGGCTAACTCCGTCTTTCTTCCTTCGTGTGTTGTCCCCATTGCACCATGGACCTGTCGCAAAGCCTCCAGTCGTGCCTTCGTGGTGATCCTGCCTTTTTAAGGCGCACTAGTTCCGCCGCAGCGCCGGCACGCGCCGCCCAAGTGCCGCGTGAATCTCCGCGCGAATCGCCGTCACCGTCCGGCGCAGCGCGACACTGCCCGCTGCGACCACGCGGATCGCCCATCCGCCGCGCACGAGTGCGCTGCATCCCACCCACGCGTCGTCGTTATGCAAATCGTGAATGCGCCGCCAGCATTCGGCATCCGCGCGCAGGTGCGGCGAAACGACAAAACAGCTCGCGTAGTAGGCTTCCGGGAATTGCGACCGCAGCGCGGAAATCGTCGGACTATCCGGTGAGAGCACATAGCGCTCCCGCGCGATCTTCGTGTCGCCGAGAAAGATCTCGGTCTCCCAATCCAGCTCCGTGAAGGCAAACACCTCGCCCGAAGCCGTGCGCCCGGGCGCGATCATCTCGATGAGAATCGCCTCTCCGCCTTCCTCTACGCGCACCGTGGTCCGCTGCCGGTAGCGTGCCCCGCCTTGCGGGATGAACATCTCCGGCCAGCTCTCCAGCCACCCGCCGCTTGCCACGCAAAATTCCTGCATCACGCGCGCATCGCCCTCCACGATCCGGTGCGCCCGGCTCGCGCTCGGCGCCGTGAGCAACACTTGCGCCCCATTTTCCACCGCCACGTCGTATTGGATGCGATCGCCCGCCAGCAGCCCCGCCGTGGGATTCACTATATTCACTACCAGCACGCTTTCTTCGTGATGCGGCTTGCTCAAGTGCACCGGCGCACAAAACGACTGCTCGCGCAGATAGGTGAGGCCGCGCTCATCCACACCGCACACCAGCCGCAAATGCCCGCTCAGCCCACGCATCGGCTTGACTGGGCGTATTCACCACGAAGACGCGAAGACGCGAAGAGAAGAGGGGCGCAATCCAGCAGCTCGCCCCCTCGTGCCTTCCGACCTTCGTGCCTTCGTGTCTTCGTGGTTTTCAAACGATGGCTAAACGAAGAGCACCTCATGCCGCAGCCATGCGAGCAGCTCGTCCTTGCCCTTCTCCGAGCGCAGATCAGCGAACAAAAACGGCCGCTCCCCGCGCATCAGCTTCGCATCTCGCGCCATCACCCCGAGATCCGCGCCCACATACGGCGCCAGCTCGATCTTGTTGATCAGCAGGAGATCGCTGTGCCGGATCGCTGGTCCGCCCTTGCGCGGAATCTTGTCTCCCTCCGCCACGTCGATCACGTAGATGAACGCCTCCACGAGCTCGGGAGAAAATGTCGCCGATAAATTGTCCCCGCCGCTCTCGACGAGAATGACCTGCACATCCGGATGCCGCAGCTCGAGCTCGGCGATCGCGGCCATGTTCATCGAGGTGTCGTCGCGAATCGCTGTGTGCGGGCAGCCGCCGGTCTCCACACCGATCACGCGCTCCGCCGGGAGCGCCTCATTGCGCACCAGGAATTCCGCGTCTTCGCGTGTGTAAATGTCATTCGTCACCACGGCGATCGAGAGTTCCGCACGCAGCCACTGGCAAAGCCGTAGCACGAGCATCGTCTTCCCGGACCCCACCGGCCCTCCGATCCCGATTCGAACTGCGCGTTTCTGAATGGCTGGCTTGGCGGATGTAGATGCGATCACGGGCCAAGAGCCTTAGCGCAAAAGGAGCACACTCCGCAATCCCCGAGCGGGTTGCGATTCTGCTTTGATGACTCTTGCGCCGAATCGCCCTTACAAATTCAGCTTTTTCATCTCCTCCACCGCAAAATCCGCGGCGCGGGCGGTGAGGGCCATGTAGGTCAGCGAGGGATTCACGCAGCTCGCTGAGGTCATGCAGGCGCCGTCGGTCATGAAAACATTCTTCACGGCGTGGACTTGATTGTGCGCGTTGAGCACGGACGTCTTCGGATCGCGGCCCATGCGGGCGGTGCCCATCTCGTGGATGGCCATGCCGAGGTGCGAACCCTTGTCGTAGGTCTTCACGTCCTTGAGCCCGGAAGCTTCGAGCATCTCTTTGGCGTCGTTCGCCATATCGAGGCGCATCTTCTTTTCGTTGTCGCGAATCTCGGCGTCGAACACCACGACCGGCATGCCCCACTTGTCGCGCGTGTCTTTGTCCAACCACATGCGGTTGTCATTGTAGGGGAGGGTCTCGCCGAAGCCGCCCAAGCCCATGGTCCACGCGCCGGGCTGGGTGAGCTCGTTCTTGAAATCGGCGCCGAAGGCGAGCTCGGCGACGTTGCGCTGCCAGTTGCCGCGGCTGCCGCTGCCCTGGTAGCCAAAGCCGCGAATGTAATCGCGCTTGTCCGAACCGATGTTGCGATAGCGCGGGATGTAGACGCCATTCGCCCGGCGGCCGTAATAGTAGTGCTCGAGTCCGCCCTCCCACGTGCCGCTGGCGCCGGTGCGGAAGTGGTGGTCCATGAGGTTGCGACCCAGTTGGCCGGAGTCATTGCCGAGACCATTCGGGAAGCGATCCGAAGTGGAATGCAGAAGCAACGCAGTGGAGCCGATGGCGCTCGCGCAGACGAAGACGACCTTCGCGAAATACTCGCGGTCCTGCATGGTCACGGAGTCGCGCACCCGCACGCTGGTGGCGCGCTGGGTGTCGTTGTCGAAGGTGATTTCCGTGACCACAGAATCCGGTCGCAGCGTGAGCCGGCCGGTCTTCGCCGCCGCAGGCAGGGTGGAAGATTGCGTGCTGAAATAGGCGCCGAACGGGCAGCCCCACGCGCACCGATTGCGGAACTGGCACGGGCCGCGGCCGACTCCGAGCTGCTCCTCCGCGGCCTTGGAAAGATTCGCCACGCGTCCGATGGTCATATTCCGCCCCGGGAACGCTTTCTCCAGCCGCTTGCGCACTTCCTTCTCGACGAAGTACATGTCCATGGGTGGCAGGAATTCGCCGTCCGGCAATTGCGGCAGGCCGAGCTTTTCGCCGGAGATGCCGGCAAACTTTTCCGCATGGGAATACCACGGCGCGATGTCCGCATAACGGATCGGCCAGTCGACGGCGATGCCGTCGCGCAGGTTGGCCTCGAAATCGATGTCGCTCAGCCGATACGACTGGCGGCCCCACATGATCGATTTGCCGCCGACGATATTCGGGCGGAACCAATCGAAGCGCTTCACCTCGCGATAGAGTGAGTCAGAGTCGTTGAACCAATACTTCTCCGACATCTCATTGTAAGGATAGTCGCGCGAGACCTTCGGGTGCGACTCGATCTGGTCGACCGTGAGCTTGCCGTTGTATTTCAGCTCCCACGGCGCCTTCAGCGCATTGTCGTAGCCGGTGATGTGCTCGAGTGGCTTGCCGCGCTCGAGCATGAGCACGCGCAGCCCTTTCTCGGTCAGTTCCTTTGCCGCCCATCCGCCGGAGACGCCCGAGCCGATGACGATCGCGTCGTAAGTGAGTTCTTTGGCGGAGTCGATATTGAGATTAGCCATGAGTCTGGGAGCAAGAGATGAAGATTAGAGGGCCCAGGCTTTTTGCCCGGCTTGGTAGGGCACATCGCCCTCAAAGCGCCCGGGGATGGGCAGGTATTCGAGCGCCTTCGAAGCGCCGATTTCCGAGCAGAAATAACCGGTGACCGTGAGCTCCTTCAGTCGCAGGAAGAAGGCCTTGTTACTTTTCGCCGTCTTCGTCATCAGCTCCTTGCGTTGAGCGGCGTCCAGTGCGGCGAAGCCTTTGTGATATTGCTCGCGGCTGTCTTCCTCCAGCCTCGCCAGGCCGGCGTAAAATTTCTCCTGCTCTTCGCGCACATAGCAGTCGCGCAAGACGCGCACGATGAATTGCTCCGCGCCCGCTTCCTTCGCCCCGGGGGTATCGGTGGTGGGGATGATTGTGTCCGCGGCTTCGGCGAGCAGTTTCTGCTGCTCCGCGCTCACCGATACGCTTGGGCCGAGATTGATCACCTGGCCCATGAGGCCTGCGGTCAATTGCGCGGAGAGAGCGCCGCCAAGCAGCAGGGTGAGACGTTGAAGAGCATCGCGACGTGGGATCATGGGAGAAATGCGGGAGGTTAAGAGCGCCGGGCTATTTACTCATTCCGCGGCAAAGCGCAATTGGCAGAAAAACGAGAGCAAGCGGGAGCATAAGGAGTGCGCCCCGTCACCACCCGGCGCGGTCGGATTTCTTAGCTGAAACTATGCTCTCTGAAAGGTTCACGCCAAGAACGCAAAGGACGCCAAGAGACAAGACGACGCCTATTCCTCTTGGCGAGCTTAGCGTCCTTGGCGCGAGCCTCATTTTCCAGCCGGACCTAGGAAATGAACAGCCGCTCGAAGGCGCGCTCATGGCGCATGCTGGCGATCTCGAGCAGGGGATTGAACCAGCCGGCATCCGCGCGCGGGACGAGGAGGGACGCTTGTATCGCCTTCTGTGCCTCCACATTGGCTGAGCGCAGGGCGCGCTGCACTCCATCCTGCCCGATGCGGATGAGCTTGAGCGCTGCTGCGGCGAGGGCGGCGAGCGACTGGTAAAAATAAGCCGCGAGCGCCGCTTCCAGCGGGATGCGTTCGATAGCGGCCTGCAACCCGCAAACCACGAGGTGGTGACCGGCACAAACGTTTCGTGCAATGAGTGTGTCGTATGCGGCCAGAAGCGGCGCATCGCTGATGGTGCGCAGTGCTTTCAGCCGTCGCGTTCCAAGCTGAGCGCTGGCCGAGCGCGTCTCCGCCGCCAGCTTCCATGCGCTGATCTCTGCATCGAGCCGCCGCAACTCCGCCAGATTGCCCTCGCGAGCCGCCTCGCACGCATACCGCAAATAAGGCAGCTCATGCTGCCGCAGTGCAGGAATCACCTGCGCATGCAGAAACTCCCCAAGCGACCGCTCATCCTTCACCATCCCGAATCGCACAATCTCCTCAAACCCCAGTGAATGCGCATAAGCCCCCGTGGGAAACAGCGCATCCGCCGTCTGCAGCAAAAACGGCAGCCAATCCAAACTCAGACGCTCGTCATTGTCATTCGTCATTTGCCATTCGTCATTTTCAATCTGCCATCTGCTATCTGCCATTTCCCCTCAATGATGGTGCCCCCCGCTCAACGGATGAAACACCCGCTTGCACGACGTGTAAGCAATCCGCTCCCGCTCGAAAAGCTGCCGCACCGCCGGGTCATCCACCACGCGCACCACATCCTCCACCACCTCGATCTGGAAGTGCAGGTTCCCAATCATCCACCCCAGCCGCGCCGCGTCCCCACCATTCCGCACACCGCATTCCGCCGTCCGCACTTCCAACACCGGCTCATACTTCTGCGCGAGCACGTACACCGCCGCCTCGCTTTGAAATATGGCCGCGCCATCGGTCAGCGGCTTCTCGAGGTCGAAGCCAAATTCCTGTCCATCTTCCGCCACGCCACGCCAGCGGCGCTTGGCGAGAGTGAGGCGCTCTACTGGAATGCGAATGCCCGGCAGTCCCGGTGCGGGCGTTTCAAGCGGCTGGTGCACGATTGTCATCAAGCCCGCGATGCTGCCCGGGACGGAGCAAGCTCGCAAGCCGTCGCCGCAAAATATCGGCGTGGTGATGAGCGCCTCACCAGTATTTCAACGGCGGCAAGGGATTTGCAAAAGGCTTGTCATCCACGGGCGGAAACCATTTTCGCCGCTCGCCTTCTTTTCCCAAGGCTGTTTGTCCGCAGCGACCGACCAGTTCCTGATAAAACCGATCCGCTGCGTCAGGATCGCGCTCCTTCAGCCAGCCCCCGGCTACGCACAACATTCTGGCGGTTTCTTCGTCGGGTGCGCGCAGGCGTGCGGCCTGCCAGGCCAGTTCCGCGGCGACATAACGGTAGTGGAATCGAACATTTGGCGTCGGCCGGAGGCGCAGATTGCGCGTGATTTCTTCCTGCGCAATACGCGGTAGCCACGTTGTTTCCCGGAATGCCTTTTCCCGCCATTCCGGCGGCTTTTTCAGGCCGGCACGCAACCCTCCGATATCGTCCAATTCATAGTTTCCGCCGAAGAACGACCAGTCCGGAGCTGTCTCGGCGCCGAACAATTCCATACCGAGATAGCGATGAACGCGCGCCGCCTGCCAGAGCGCCCCGGCTCGCTTCTCCGCGGGCAAGCGGCGATTGCGGCCCTGCTGATAGTCGGTGCGATATTCGTCGAAAATAGGATGCAATTGAACCGGAAGATAGGTGCGGGCCTCGCTCAGCCGACCTTCGCGAGCGAGGCGCCGGGCGAGCAGATAGCGGAAGGCAATGGGCGCATCCTGGCGCAAGTGCGCGACCGGGGTGCCGTACTCATCTTCCACCGGCGGCTTCGGCTTTGCTTTGAGCTCGGGGTGCTGGCGATAGAACGCCAGCAACTCCTGCGAGGTCATGACTTGCTCGGCCACGTAGGCGGCATCCAGCCAGCAGCCGCTGCGCAGGAAGGCGTCGAGCGCCTGCGGAAAGCGGGCACGCGCCATCTCGGCGATCCCCAAATCGGCCTGCAACTGCCGCCCTTGCAACGAAAGCTGGTCTTCGACTCGACCGTCGGACCACCACGCAAAGGAGGGATAGATTTCCGGAGCCAGCTTCGGGAAATGTTGGGCGGCCTCGTGGAAGTGTTGTGTGGCTTCCGCATTGCGACCCGCGCGCAGGGCGAGTTTGCCGCGCAGCCATTGTGCGATCGGGGCATCTGCGGGAGCTTTTTCGAGCCAGCGTGCAGCACCGGTAAAGTCGCCCGCATTGTAGGCCACCCACGCGAGCCGGTCGGCGTCTTCCACGGACCGCAGGTGAGCCGCGTTGATCGCATCGAGCCAGGGCGCTGCGAATGCTTTCCTGGTTATTTGATCCTCGGGGCTATCCGAATCGTAGGGGCGTCGTGTGTATCGCGTAACCGTGTAGACCGTGACGAGCTGGCGAAGCAGAGGCACCGATGCCGCATGACGCAGGGCCTTTTCGTCGTGCTCGCTCAAAAGCGTGTCTCCGATATCTCGCAGCGCCTCCACCGACCAGGGGCAGCCGGAGAGGAAGGAAAGGCAGTAAAGCGGCGCCGCTTTTTCGTCGTCGCTCTCCAGCGTGCCTTCCCAATAGTAGCTCAAGCCCACCAGGTTCAACCGATCCTCACAGCCTTCCTGCACGAGCGTGCGTACCCGCTGCAGCCAGCGTTTGGCCTCGGCGCATTTCGCCTCGTCGGTGCCCGCATCCCAAGCGGCCATACGGCCGAGCATGTAGGCGGCCCACGTGGAGCGGAAATGGCGTTCTGCTACGGGCCGCGCGAGCAGTTTCTCCCAGGCGGCGCGGGCTTCTGCGACCTGCCCGCAATGAAAGGCGATGGCGCCCCGCAGGTAGTCGGCAAACTCGGCGGGCAAATCGGCAGGCAGAGGCATTCCGCGAAGGACGTCCGCAGCGTCGGCGTTGACTTCCCGCCGAACCAGCAGCGGCTCGCGGACTTCTTCCATGGCACGACGCACCTTCCAGTATCCCTCGATCACCTCGGCGCGGCGCGCGGGTGGCACCCGGTAGTAGGCGATCGCCGCCTCCACGTCCGCATCCTCGCCATCGTTGATCTTTG
This sequence comes from Chthoniobacter sp., assembly GCA_041287745.1. Taxonomy (GTDB): domain Bacteria; phylum Verrucomicrobiota; class Verrucomicrobiia; order Chthoniobacterales; family Chthoniobacteraceae; genus Chthoniobacter. The sequence goes on from JBGGMZ010000357.1 coordinate 9,944, forward strand.
GTTCGCCCGCCCGCATGCGATCGTATTCCTGCTCGTCAATCGAGCGGGCCTTGAGTCCGGCGGGCAGCTTGGGCATCGCGGGCATGCGGCGCAATTCCTCGCGAAAGTCCGTGACCGGGGAGCGCAGCGCCAGTTGCTTGTCCTCGGCGAGGAGCAGGGAAGGCAGCCACGGACCACACGCCGGGGCGGATGAAAAAGCGCTGGCGAGCAGCGCGACGGAAAGCAGCGAGGCTTTAGTGAAGAGTAGGTTCATGGGGAGGGGGAAGAGGCAGGTGGAGATCGCGCCGGATCCATCCGCAGATCAGCCGTCCGCCGGGAGGGAGAATGCGCCCCGTGGTTCCGTGAAGGGTCCACGGGCCAACCTGGTTGGATTCCAGATGGAAATTGTTCACGCCATCGGCGGCGACGGTGTCCTTCGGCAGCGCCAGTTCGGTAGGCAAAGCCCAGTCGGCGTCGCCGGTGTTTTCCAGCACCGCGTCTTCCACACCAGGGCCTGAGGGTTGAAAGATAAGCCGACCCTGTGGTTCCGGCGATTTCCCGGCGATGATCGCTGCGAGAGTCGGCCAGCGCCAGTTGAACCGGTCCGTATCGACAGGCAGCCGATACCAGATCACGCCCACCAGAGTCACTGGCCGGCTGAATTCCCAGTCTCGCACCAGCGCCGCCAGCTCCGGGGCATTGGCGCGCAAGACGATGTGCCCCTCGTTCTGCGTGATCGATTCCTCCTCGGCTCGGACGCCCTTCACATGTCCGGCGGCATCGGTCAGCAGTTCGCAACTATAAGTCGGCAGTGCGACGCGAAAGGGGACTCCGAGACGACCCGCAAGCACGACCGCCCTCCGCGCCGCCACGGTGTCGCAAAGCACCGGCGCGGCACCGTGCGTGCCCGGGACGGAATGGACCTGCAGCACGAACCTCCCCGCGGTCGCGGCAAGAGCGGCAAAATCCTTCCGCTTCAGCCAATCGGGCAGGGCGGTGATTGCCAGTGGCTTACCTGGGAAGGCGGCGCGTAATTCCCGCAGCCATGCCGCATAGCCAGCGAGGCGGGCCGAGGGGCAATCGAAATCAATCTGCAGTTCGGTGACGCGTAGACCTGCGGCATTGGCCTGAGCCAGGGCGGCGCGCAGAGTTTCGATCGCGGCGACGAGCGGTTTCGATTCCGGTGTAAACGGCCCGGAATAGGTGCCTATGCGCAGCCCGAGGGCGACCGGCCGACGGGCGTGCGCAAGGGCCGCGTAGTCCGTCTGAGCGAGCGCTGTGCGCACCACACCGTCTCTCATTCCGATCTCCCCGATCAGCACATCGAAACTGGCGACCACCGGCGCCGCGCGCTCCAGTCCGCTGTGCACTGCCGGCGTCCATTGCCGTTGCCAGACGTAGACCTCATGCGGCAGCGGGCCGCGGCTCGTCAGGGTCCGGGAACAACCCGCGAGGACCAGCAACGAGATGAGGAAAAGGCGCATGCGGCGAATACGTCGCGCGCGCGCCCAATCTTACAGAATTCTGGACCCAAAAAATCCGAGCGATCGTCCTTTAGAACAGGAAGTATCGCTGCGCCATGGGCAGGACCTTGGCCGGTTCGCAGGCGAGCACGCGGCCGTCGGCTTTCACGGTGTAAGTCTCGGGATCGACCTCGATCTTCGGCAGCACGTCATTCCACAGCAGGTCGCGCTTCGTGACTTTGCGCGTGTTCTTCACTGCGACGAGGCGCTTGGCGAGATTCAGCTCCGTGAGATGCCCGGCTTGCAGCGAAACGCCGCTGACGAAGGTGACCGACGTGGAATACTTCGCCCGGCCATGGGCGGCAAATTGCGGGCGATAGATCATCGGTTGCGGCGTGGGGATGCTCGCATTGGGATCGCCCATGTTGGCCACCGCGATGAGGCCGCCCTTGAGGACGACTTCCGGCTTCACGCCGAAGAAAGCCGGCTTCCACACGACGAGATCGGCCAGTTTGCCGGGCTCAATGCTGCCCACTTCATGGGCGATGCCGTGCGAAATGGCGGGGTTGATCGTGTACTTCGCCACGTAACGCAGCGCCCGGAAGTTATCCGCAGCGGTGTGCACCGGCGCGTCCAGCTTCCCGAACTGCGTTTTCATCTTGTGCGCCGTCTGCCAGGTGCGGATGACCACCTCGCCTACGCGACCCATGGCCTGCGAGTCGCTCGACATCATCGAGAAGGCACCGATGTCGTGCAGCAGATCTTCCGCGGCGATGGTCTCCGGGCGGATGCGCGATTCCGCGAAAGCCACATCCTCGGGGATTTTCGAGTCGAGGTGATGGCAGACCATGAGCATGTCGAGATGCTCGTCGATGGTATTGACGGTGAAAGGGCGCGTCGGGTTCGTCGACGACGGCAGCACGTTGGCCTCGCCGCACACGCGGATGATATCCGGTGCGTGGCCGCCACCAGCGCCTTCGCTGTGGAAGGTGTGAATCGTGCGGCCCTTGAAAGCGCGGATCGTGTCTTCCACGAAGCCCGACTCATTCAGCGTGTCGGTATGAATGGCAACCTGGATGTCGAGTTCGTCGGCCACATCGAGGCAGGTGCTGATCGCCCCCGGCGTCGTGCCCCAGTCCTCGTGCAGCTTCAATCCCACCGCGCCGGCAAGCACCTGCTCGCGGAGCGGTTCGTGCGTCGCGCAGTTGCCTTTGCCGAGGAAACCGAGATTCATCGGATATTCATCCGCGGCCTCCAGCATGCGATACATGTTCCACTTACCGGGCGTGCAAGTCGTGGCGTAGGTGCCGTGGGCCGGTCCGGTGCCGCCGCCAATCATCGTGGTCACGCCGCTGGCCAGCGCATGCTCGATCTGCTGCGGGCAGATGAAATTGATGTGAGTGTCGATGCCGCCTGCGGTGATGATGCAGCCTTCTCCCGCGATGACTTCCGTCGCCGCGCCGATGATCATCCCCGGCGTGATGCCTTGCTGAATGCCGGGATTTCCCGCATGGCCAAGCCCCACGATGCGTCCGTACTTGATGCCGATATCCGCCTTGATCACGCCCTGCACGGCGTCGAGCACCAGCGCATTCGTAATGACTAGGTCGAGCGACTCGGCATCCGTCGCGGTGGGCGATTGCCCCATGCCATCGCGGATGACTTTGCCACCGCCAAATTTCACTTCATCGCCGCGTGCACCCGCCTCTGCGATCAAGTCCCGCTCCACCTCGATGAACAACTCCGTATCCGCCAGCCGCACCTGGTCACCAATCGTGGGACCAAACATCTCGGCATACTGCCGTCGCGTCATTTTCAGGCTCATAAGAATTTAACCACGAAGGCACGAAGACACGAAGGATTCATAGGAGAATGCGTTTGAGACCTTCTTTGAGTGTCGGGACATTGAAGTTAATTAGAAAGCCCAGGTGATGTCCGCTGAGTTTAAGATAGGTGAGAACTTGCGCCTTGTGCACCGGCAGAGTGACTCGACGGCCTTGCATTCGACCACGATCTGTCCGGCGACAACCAAGTCCAACCGCAAGCCTGCATCAAGATTCAAGCCTTCGTAGTGAACTGGCAGAGCGACCTGTCGCTCGAAGCTGATGCCGCGCCGATGTAATTCGTGTGCAAGACACGCTTCGTAAACGGATTCCAAAAGCCCCGGCCCTAGCGCCGAATGGACCTTGAAAGCCGAATCCACCAGTTCCGTAGCCACGCCTTCTGTTTCTTCGTCAATCCTTCGCGTCTTCGTGTCTTCGTGGTGAATCCTTAACATAGTCGTTATAGTTTGCCGTCGACTTTGTTGTTGAGGCCGTAGACTTCGCGCGTGCCGCCGAGGGCCACGAGCGAGACTTCCTTGGTGTCGCCGGGTTCGAAGCGCACGGCGGTGCCGGCGGCGATGTTCAGGCGGAATCCGCGGGCCGCTTCACGATCGAAGCGCAGCCCCGAATTCACCTCGTAGAAATGGTAATGGCTGCCGACTTGGATGGGCCGGTCGCCAGTATTGGAAACCTGCAGTGTTTTCGTTTCGAGGCCGGCGTTGACGGTCAATTCGCCCGGCTCTTTGGCAACGATGATTTCTCCCGGAATCATAAATCCCTATCGAATGGGGTTGTGGACGGTGAC
>JBGGMZ010000358.1:0-19514 GCA_041287745.1 Chthoniobacter sp.
CCGTCAGCACGCCTGACGCGAAGTCCGATCGTGCGCGATAGAATGGACGGATCACTTCACGGCTCAGGCGCGGCAGCGTGTCATCCTTCAGCAGCAGGTACAGCACCGCCTGGCCCACGTTGCCATTCGCGAGCGACACGACGGCATTCATGTTCCCCAGCGCCTTCACGATGGCCTTGTCCGCCACGATCATGGCCGTGCGCACGCCAGGCAATCCGATCTTGGACATGCTGATCGAGAAGATCATGCCCGGCTCCCAGCGCGGGTGAAAGCCGGTGTAAAGCACCTCGGGAAACGGATGGCCGTAGGCGTTGTCGATGATGAGGGGAATGCCGTGCGCCTCGCTCAGTACGGCTGCGAGCATCGGGTAAGCGAGATCAACTGGACCGCCGCCCAACTGGCCAAGGACGTCGCCAAGGGCAAGGACGTGTACGTGGCGGGTTGTGTGGGGCCGCTCGGGATCACCGCGGAGGAAGCGGCGGCGCGCGGCATCGATCGGCATGAAGTTTTCACGGACCAAATCGGCGCGCTGCTCGATGGCGGGTGCCGCATCATCATTCTCGAGACGTTCCTCGACGTGGATGAATTGCTCATCGCCCTCGAGGCCAAGCAGGCGTTGCACCATTGCCCGGCCATCGCGCTCCTCGCGGGCAACGATCCGGGGGAATTCCAGGCAGCAGCTGCCCGGCTGCGGGCCGCGGATGCGGAGGTGGTGGGCGTAAATTGCGTCGATGGCAGTCATGCGCTGCATCTGCTGGAGGGGTTGGAACTCGACGTGCCGCTGGCCGCTTTCCCCAGCGCCGGCCTGCCGCAGACGCATGACCAGCAGCTCGCCTACCCGACTTCCCCGGAGACTTTCGCCGCAAATGCGCTCGTGCTGGCCGACCGCGGCGTGCGACTGCTGGGCGGATGCTGCGGAGTGGGCCCGAAGCACATTGCCGCCGTGGCCGCCGCGTTGCGCGAGACAGCCACACCGCGCTGATCGGCGTCCGCCATGTCCCAAATCAGACGCGCCCTCTACCTCCAGCTCGCCGGCCTCGCGCTGGTGGCCGGAGCGCTTGCCTGGGCCGCGCATCGCTACCCGGTAGTGGAATATATCGTGCGGCTGCAACAGAAGATCGGCGCGATGGAATTCTGGAGCGCCTTACTCTATCCCCTGCTCTACGGCACCTGCAATGTGCTGCTCCTTCCCGGCGGTGTGCTCGCCATCGGCAGCGGACTGTTCTTCGGCATTTGGTGGGGCTTCGCCTTGAATCTCGCGGGTAATGTCGGTGGAGCGGCCGTGTCGTTTTTCATCAGTCGCAAGCTCGGGCGTGGTTGGGTCGCGCGGAAGTTCCTCCAGAAAAAGAAATGGGCCGCACTGGACTCAGCGATCGCGGAGGACGGCTGGAAGATCATCTTCCTCAGCCAGGTGCACCCGCTCTTCCCCTCCAGTCTTCTGAATTACCTCTACGGCGTCACTCGCATCCGCTTCGGCACGTGCATGCTGTGGGTGGCGCTGGGACAGGCGCCCGGTCTTTTCCTTTACGCCTACTTCGGCACCATGGCCCAGTACGGGCTGAAGATCTGGCAGGGCAAGACCCATCCCCATCCCATCGAGTATGTCATTTGGCTCGGTGGACTTGCCCTGACCTTTGTCACCACCATTGCCCTGGCGCGTATCGCATTACGTGCTCTTGCGGAGGCCGAAAGGACAGCGCGCAAAGGCGAATTCCCCGACGCGCAGGAACTTGCGGCGACAACGTCGGCTACTGTCGAAGCGGATGCGTGAGAAGTTTTTCACCACAATTTTGACAGAGCGACTGAGCATGCTACCGTTCCAACCGTTCTGCATAAACCAAGAGACCTGCGAGACGAACTAAAATGCTGACCGGAACTGATACCCCCTTGCTTTATCTGGACTACGGCGCGGATGCCCAACGCTGCGACCTTGGCGACATCGACCTTTCGGAACGAGGCATGCGATTTACCTCCCGTTGGCAATTTAGCATCGGCTCCCAGATCTCGGTGCTGCTCACGCATATGCACCCGCGACTGGGGATGTGCCGCGTGACGATCGAAGGCATCGTCGTCTGGTGCGAACCCAAAGCCGACAAAGGCCACGAGAGCACTCTTCTCTTCCTTGAACTCCCGGATGAACTGAAGCCCAGTCTCCGGGAGTTTTCGCATCAACTGGCGCCAGCCTGACTATAAGGCGCGATAGGATCGCGTCGCGGCGGAGCTATCTGGGGATCCACCTCCGCTCGTTCCTATTTTACTATTTCTGCATTCGCAGAAACGTCCTCCCGCAATAGCCCGCAAAAAAATTGTGCGCTGTGGAGGCTTGTTGAACCTCGTGACCGCCAGCTTTTCAGCTGGCCGCCATCAGCTGTTACCCGTGTTCCACAGCAAGACTCAAGTCTCCGCACTGATCGTTGTTTGGCCAACAGAAACAACAGAAAAGCCCGATTCCGCGACGGGGCGCGAAACCGGGCTGAGGAGAGTGTCAGTAAACGGACCGAACTCGCTTAGGCGAGCTTGGACAGAGCGCTGTTCAAGCGGCTCTTGTGGCGGTCGGCGGCATTGCTATGCAGGCGACCGGCCTTCACTGCCTTGTCGACCGTCGAGTAGAACGAAGCGGCTGCAGCCGTCGCCTTGTCCTTGCTGCCGCCCTTGATGGCGTCGCGGACGTTCTTGAGTTGATTCTTCACGGCCGTGAGGCTGCGCTTGTTGATCGCAGTGCGGCGGAGGGTTTGGCGGGCGCGCTTGGCGGCAGATTTCGTATTGGCCATGTTCGGGTAGATTTGAAAAAGGGTCGCAAGAGTAACGGCGAACCGCTCCCTGTCAAGCAACGGAATGACACCAATTCGATTCGGCCCCGTTGGTCAAGGCCGCTCGGGCATCCTGTTCCACGCCGAAGACAATCGGCCTTCCACCCCTGCCTTCGAAATCTCCCTTTAAAAAAACGTCATTTTAAGAGGCAATCTCCGCTTGATTCCGTACAGACACCCCGTTACTTTCCGCCCCTCGCAAACGCCAGGGTAGCTCAGAGGTAGAGCAGGGGACTCATAAGCCCTTGGTCGGGAGTTCAATTCTCCCCCCTGGCACTTCTTTCCTTCATAGAGGGGAGAAACACTACTCGGAGGCAAGGTTGGGAGACGTGCCAAATAAGACGGTGGCGGCAGTCGACGACCTCCCCTGCTAGCGCGCTGTTTTTAAATGCAAGCGCAAGATGCGTTTCAGTTCCTCGATCGTTTCCGGTAGCTCGCACGAGCTGTGCGGTCCCGGAACGACCTTTTCGGATAAAGCCTGGTCAAGGTGCGAACTTCGATAAGCCACGACGCCATCGGAACTGTTCGGCGAATCGCCCCTGCCGCGATCGCCGAGGATGGTGTGGTACGGCGCGGAGATGGAAAGTTTGTTCATAACGAGCAAGGGCGGACTCTTCGGTGAAAGGCCGGTGATGCCGTTTGGCATGCGGTGCGGATAGCCGCTGGCAATTTGCAGTTCATCCCCCATCGAGTGCTTGATCGTGCCAGCGAGTGTTCCGGGCAGACCGATCAGATGCATAGCGATAGTCCCGATCAAGCCGCTGGCCAGATCGCTCCCGCGGTGAGGGGTGCAAATGAAGATAATTCGCTGCACTCCAGGATTGGCCCGAAACAGGTAGGCACGATGGATCATCGTATCCGGCGGCAATCCGGTGAAGAGCTTGTCCGCGATGTGTCCCTCGACCTGATCCCATGCGTGAAGGTCGACGGTAGTCGCCTGCATCCGTGAAAGGAGCCCACCCATGCTGTGGGCAACGAGGACGAAACCATGGGGCATCCCATAAAGTTGGCGGGCCTTCTCCAATTCCTCCCGCAGGCGCAGCGCGGAATACACCACGGGATTGCCCGTCGGATAGCGAAAGATCCAGCACTGAAAACGTCCGCGCAATTCCGGATCGGATTCGATGCCATTGACGACGCGACGCCACACTTGCGGAGTGGAGATGAGCCCATGCACGAAGACCAGCGGGATGCGGTCGGGGTCGTAGGGCTGCTCCATGAACAAGCCCGTGCTGGCCATGTAATGGCTCACGCGCATCGCGCCCATGAGACCCGTCCAAAATTCGTTGACCGTGGGATAGTAGGCCAGCGGCGCGGTGAAATCCGCCGCGAGCGGGCGCTCGCGTCCGGCTACCACGGCTTTCGGTCGCTTGCTGGGGTCGCGCAGGGTGAGGGTGGCGTCGCGCCCGTGAAAGTCGAGCGCGGCAGTAATCGGCGCAGTCACACCGACCCGCATAGTAAATGGCTCCCGCGGGGTCTTCTTGCGGATGCCCACGAGCGCTCCGCCCACTCCCTCTTGAGTATTTCTCCTCCGCATCACTTTCAACCGCACGTCACTGGCGCGCACAATCTGCGTGAAATAGTTCGGCGCCCAAACTCCGCTACGCATCCCGGGTTGAAAATGCAGCCGGTAGCTGGAGCCGTTCGCAGTGAGCGTGAGTGGATGATCCCAGAGACGTCCGTCTTTCGACGACCTCAGGAGCACTGTCAATTCCGCAGCGGCAGAATTGTAAGTATCCCGTGCCGCGGTCGCATTGGTTCCGGAGCCAAGCCCGTTTGAAGCTTCGGCGGCGGCTTGTAAATAGAACGCGGCACGCTGCTCATCGGAGACTCTTGGCGAGCGCGCTCTTTGCAGCGTCTGCGAGGCAGCACGCCCTTGAGCCGAGGTGGACGGACGTTGAGGGGCGACACATCCTGCCAGCAGGACACAACTCACTACTGTTGTGACAACGCGCAACCTAACTCCCGCAACGTGAGCGTCATTCATAACGACGTTCCAAGAGCCATCCCCCATTGGCGGAACCTAAAAGGTGATGCCCGTTGTGATCTGGGCGCCGGATTGCGTCACGTCATAGGCAAAGCCTCCGTGATTGTAGTCCGTGTAGAGATAGCGGTAACCAGCTTCCATGAAGATGTAGCGCGTGATCTGGCAACCCAAGGCACAAGAACCCTGCCAGGTGATCTCGGACCCGATGCCGAAGCCGCCGATATCGGCCTTGCCAGTGAGGTAAAATGCCTTGCCGAGATTGTAACGCGCCGCGATGCCCACATAGGGATCCAGCCAGCGTTCGTTGAGACTGGCGGAGGCGTCTAATTTCGATTTGAGAACGGATGCTATCTTGTCGGCCATGCGCTTCTTCAAGTCGTCGATCCGGGTCTGCGCAGCGGCTCTGAGCGCATCGGTTTTGGCCTCCACTCTGGCACGAAGCGCCGCTGCGAGTTCCTCCAATCTCGGATCCACCGACGCCCGCACCGCGGCATCGAGTTCACTCGCCACAACCCGATCCCTCCTCGACCCGGCGGCCTCACCCCGGCGAGGTTCACGCCCCTCCAGCGGGGCAATACCGAGAGCGGGGCGATTACCCTGCAAATTATCGAGTCGGCCAGTAATACGAGCTCGAATGCGTTCTTCCAGGACGGTCTTGAGCCGCGATTTAATGTCCAGTTCGCTCAATCGCTCCCTCACTTTCTCCCCGATGTCATCGACCAGCTTGGTGCTCGCCTCATCGATCGCCGAACGATTCGGATAGATGGTAAGCTTGTTATAGATATCCGTGTAGCGGACGCCGGCGCGCACATCGAGGTAACCCTTCGGCCCTTCCATGACACGATAGTTGACTTCGAGATCGGCCAGCCATTGGTCGAGATGCACCTTCGCCGTTCCGATCAGGCCCTCCGAGGTAACCGTGTCCGATGCTTTCACGTAGAGCATGTCGCCGTAGATGCCGAAGCGGCCCTTTCTCGCTTCCGCACTCAATGACGCTGTCATGTCGAGGTGTTTGATGAGCGTATCCGCGCCGATATAGACATGGGAATCGGTCCCATTAAGCCCGATAGTGCCGGATGTCGCTGCCAGCCAACCGGGTACGGCCAAAGTAAACTTCCAAGGGTCGGTCTCGGCAGGCACGAGTCCCTTGGTTTCCTTGGAATCGGTGATCGGAGTTCCGGCGTGGGCGAGAGAACCCATCATACAGAGCAAAACGAAACTGAGGAATCGGGAGCGGGAGCCGATAGAGGTCGTGGTCATTTTCATGAATGCGGGTCTGATTTATGGGGTGAATTCGACGTGGAATAGAGAGCGACAAGTCGGGCGATGAGTTCCATGACGAACGATTAGATGACAACAGGATGGATGCCTCCGGCTCTACGGCACTGCCACGTAAACGGTGCTACCCTGATAGAACTCCGGACGATAGTAAACACCGCCGACGTAGTAACAATTGTATCCTCCATACTATCCCATGCGATGCCAGGAGAGCCGCGGACGAGAGGGTGGCGGCGGTCAGGATAAGGATGGATTTCATTTTGGACTTCGCTGGTGAAGTCGCGGGCCGCCTCGCGTGGAGACGGCCCGCGCGTTTCACGAGCGATTACTGACCGGTGCCTTTGCTGGCCTTTTCCGCCTGCTCCATCCGTTTCGCCATTTCTGCTTTCACGGCGTCCAGGTTGAAACTCGCGCCGCGCTGCATGGGCGGGTATTCGATGAAGGTCTGGAGTTCCTTCCCGACCACCTGCTGGACGAAGACGAAGCGCCAGAACTGGTACTTGAACCAGTCGAAGTATTGTTGCCCACCTTCCTTGGTCCCGTCCTGCGGCCAACCCGTGCGCTCGAAGGGATCGAGGCGCAGATTGGTGATGGTCGGCACATCCATGTGGTCCTTGCGACCGAGCCAGCCATTGGGCTGGTCGATGAAACGGTACTTATAATCATCAATGCGCACCGCCCCGACGGTGCTTTCGCCGAGATAGAAGATCTCGTGGCGTGCGGACGGGCCCTTGCCAGTGATGGCATCCATCTGGTTGTAGCCGTCCAAATGGTTTTTGTAGGTCCGCTCACCGAGCTTTACCCCTTTGAGCAACTGTTCGCTGATGTTCGCATTCCCGGCAGCGGCGAGGAAGGTCGGGAACCAGTCCAACCCAGAGAAAATGCCGTTCTGCAACGAGTCCGCAGGAATGTGGCCGGGCCAGCGAGCGATACAAGGGACCCGGAAGCCGCCCTCCATGACGGTTCCTTTGCATTGCGCGAAGGGCGTCTGCCCACCATCGGGCCAGGTGAAGACTTCGGTGCCGTTGTCGGTCGTGAAGACCACGATGGTGTTTTCTTCTTCACCGATGTCCTTGATCTTCTGCAGCACCAGGCCGATGTCGTTGTCGAGTTGAGCCATGCCGGCCTCTTCCTCCGACCAGCCATTCTCCGAGTTGCGTGTCGCATTCCACTTGGGGGAAAGATGCGTCACGATGTGCATGCGGGTCGGGTTGAGCCAGCAGAAGAACGGCTTTCCGTCCTTTTTGGCCTTCTCGATGAAGCTAAGAGCGAAGTCGCGGATGTAATCATCCACGGTCTCCATGTTGTATTTCACGCCGTCGACAGGATGCGGCGGTAATGGACCCGCGTCCTCGATCTTCTGCTTGCCGATCTTACCCCAGCGCGGCATGTCGGTGGGATCATCCACGTCGGTGGCCCAGCTATGGACCAGGTTTCGCGGGCCCACCTTGTTCAGGAGATTTTGCGGGTAGTTCGGATGAAAGGGGTCTTCCATCGCATCCAGATGATAGAGGTAGCCGAAGAACTCATCGAACCCATGAACGGTGGGCAGAAATTCATTCTTATCGCCCAGATGGTTCTTACCGAACTGACCGGTCGCGTAGCCCTGCTCCTTCAGCGCGATGGCGATGGTACAGGCCTCCGCCGGTAGACCCGTCGGCGCGCCCGCCTGGCCGACCGTCGTCATACCTGTGCGAATCGGCAATTGGCCAGTGATGAAGTTTGCCCGCCCCGCCGTGCAGCTAGCCTCGGCGTAGTAATCGGTGAAAAGCATGCCTTGCTTGGCCAGCTTGTCGAGATTGGGAGTCCGGCCAGCCATCATCCCGCGATGGTAGGCGCCGATATTCCACATGCCCACATCATCGCCCATGATGAAAAGGATGTTAGGTTTCTTGTCCGCCGCTCGAAGGGGAGCGCCCGCGCTGAAAAGCGCTGCTGCAGTAACAAGCAGCGTGAGGCCGCTCGTGATCCATTTTGGTTTCATCGGTTTGGTTTTCTGTCTGAGTTTTAAGAAGGGGCTATCTGCTTAGAAGCCGTAAGGCCCTACGCCGGCCCAGCCACCCCACATGCCCCAGTTATTCATCGCGGCATCCTGGTTCATCGATGCAGCCATCAGGTTTTCATTGCTCAGCTGCTGTTGGATGCGGAGCTGCTGGTAGGCTTGATATTCCTTTTGTCCCCCGACATAGGCCCGGTTGTTCGCCGCGTCCGGCAGAACGTAGTAATGTTTGGTTTTGTAGGTGATAAGAGTGACTTGGCGCGGCGGCAGTTTGGCTAGGAGGGCCTGTTGATCCGCGCCATTCGGGGTGATGGGTTTGAAGCCGGCAGCCGAAACGGTGTTCTCCTTTTCCTGGAGTTCATTGGCGCAGCCAAAGGCGAGCGACGCGAGCGCCAGCACGGTGATGAATTTGCTGATGGAGTGGATTAATTTCATAGTTTGTTTGTCTGGTTGATTGCTGATTGTCGGTGAAGGGATAGGTCAGTTCGGGGCATCAAGGGAGACGCCCGGGGAGAGAAAGCGGCGACCCTCAAGCGCGGCGCGGACGGCGGGCAAAAGATCCGAAGCAAGACGCGACTTGACGACATAGCCAAGGCCGCCCGCCGTGAAGGCGGCTCGCGCGTAATCGGCATCTTCCTGGACGGTGAGAAAGACGAGCCTGACTTCCGGGTGGGAAAGGTGAATGGCGCGGGCAGCCTCGAGCCCATCCATCTCCGGCATGCCGATATCCAGCACGACGAGGTCGGGATGGAGGGCGGCAACTGCCGCAAGCAAGGCGCGGCCATTCACGACCGTAGCCAATACCGTGCAAAACGCCGCGAGCGCCGCCGCCGCAAGCGCAAGCATGGGGCGATGATCGTCCGCGAGGATCACGCGGGCGAGAGGTGCGAATCCTACCGCAGGATCATGGGGGCCACTCATGGGCTGGGTTTTACCCTCAGCCCCTTTGCCGCGATACTGTCAGATTTGACAGGTGTCGCAGGTTGTTTAAATCCCGCTACTGAGCATGTGATGCTCGATTGCGTACTGCAACAGATCGGTATTCGTCTTTAAGCCCAGCTGTTCCATGATCGTGTACTTGTGGAAGGCCACGGTGCGCGGTGTCACGTGCAGCAGGTCCGCAATCTCTTTCATGGCCCGGTTTTCGGCGAGAAGTTGCAAGACTTCACGCTGGCGGGCAGTGAGCCGCTCTACTGCAGGCTTGGCGGCGTGGCCGAGAAAGACGCCAAGAGACTCCCCTTTGGTGATCAACGGAGTGACGTAAGTCTTGCCGGCCAAGGCCAGCTCGATGGCGGTGAAGAGCTCTTCGGCAGCGGAACTTTTCAGCAGGTAACCCGAGGCGCCGAGGCGGATCGCTTCCCTCGCTACGTCCCGATCCTCATTGACGGTGAGAAAGACAGACTTCACCGCCGGCATCTTGCGCCGGAGTTGCGCGGCGGCATCCAATCCGTTCAGCCGTGGCATCGAGACATCGAGCACGACCAGATCCGGTCGGGCCGTTTCCGCGGCATCGAGCAGCGCACGGCCATCACACGCCGTACCGACGATGTCGTACCGCGACTCCAGCAGCCGCTGGAAGGCTCCGAGGAGCATCGTGTGGTCGTCAGCCAGGAAAATGCGTGGACGAGGTTTCATCGGTATGCAGATCCTTCCATCTCACTTTCCTGCGTCGAAGACGCCCGCGCCCCGACGATAGGCACCCGCACTTCGATCCGCGTGCCTGCACCCGGATGGGACTCCACATTCAGATACCCACCCACAAAACGCGCCCTCTCGCCCATGCTGATGAGGCCTAATGAGCCCTTGGTGCGCGCCACTTGTGGATCGAAGCCGGCACCGTCGTCCGTGATGATCAGGCGGAGATACTCTTCGTCGCCGGCCAATTCGCATTTCGCCACGCACCCGCGACTGTGTTTCAACACATTATGCAGAGCCTCCTGCGCGATCCGGTAAAGGCAGAGTGCCGTATCATCCGGTACGGTCCGGGGCACATCCCGCTCGGCAAACTCGATCGCCATCTCGTGCACCAGCGCAAACTCCTTGCAGAATCCGCGCATCGCGGCCACGAGGCCAAGCTGGTCCAGCTTCGCCGGGTGCAGTTCGTGGGAAAGCTCGTGCACCCCCGATGCCATGCGCTTGACTTGCGCGGAAAAGTTCTCCATTTGCGCGGCGATCACGATCGGTTCCAAGGGGGGATTTCGGCGGAAGATATCCAGTTCCACAGCGAGGAGAGCAAGGCTCTGGCAGAAATCATCGTGCAACTCGCGAGCCAGTTCCTTGCGGGTCTCTTCCTGGGCATGGATCAAGTGCCCGGTGAGTTGATGTGCGGCTTCCTCGGCTAGCTTGAGGGCGGAGACATCGATGCACGAGCCGATGTATCCGAGAAAGACGCCGTCGGCCGAATAGCGCGGCGTCCCGATGTCCAGAGCCCGGCGATACTCCCCATCCTTGCGGCGCAAACGGTATTCCATCTCGAACGGTTTCCGGGCATCGAACGAATTTTCATAGACTGCGAGGCAGCGGTCGTAGTCTTCGCGATGCACATTGTCGGCCCATCCATTGCCCAACTCCTCCTCCAGCGTACGCCCGGTAAAGTCGAGCCAGCCCTTGCTGACGAAGGTGCACAGCTTGTCCGTCCCGGTAACCCAGATCATCACCGGCGCTGTGTCGGCCACCGATCGAAAACGCGTCTCGCTCTCGTGCAGTGCGGACCGCGAAATCCTCTCTTCGTCGATCACCACGGCCAGAAACAGGAGCGGGACGGCTGTGACTAAAAGAAAGAGTTGCAGCGCAAGCGCATTTTCCTCGGGAGTCTGGATGAGGAACGGGCCGCGTCCCCTCATCATTCCTCCGATCGCGAGGATCGTAATGATCAACATCGAGGCACACGTTCCGCCGACTCCGAAGCGCAGCGCGGCCCAGATGAGGAACGGGATGGGAGCATACAACAACGCGGGAGAGGTCTCCGGCCCGGCGGGCTGGCTGCCAAAGACAGAAAATCCGACAGCGAGAAGTCCCACACCGAGAAGCGCCGCCTCAAGCCGTTTCGCCCGCGAAGCTTTCAATCGTCGGCCCGAAAGATGGTGGGCGCCGAGGAGAATGACTGGCACCAGCACGATAGCCGTTACGCCATTCGAAACTCCCAGCTTGCGCCATTCGAGCCAGAAATGAGTTCCGTAGTGGTAAGAGAGCGTGAGAGCCGCGCCCAATAGAGCCGTTCCGGCGGGAACGATGACCACCGCCATGAGAACAAAGGCGACAGCGTTACGAAGGTTCGCCCGATCCCGCGGCGGTTTGATAAAGAGACGCAATCCCGCAGCCGCCAACGTGCTGCGCAGGGCATCCACAGCCTCGCTATATAGCGCAAACGAAAGCGGCCACTCCGCCTCGTAGGCAGCCACAAAATGGCCACCCATCGCGGCGAGAATGTATCCCCACCAGTGGCGAGTGGGAACGAGCAGGAGGATCGAAACCAGCACCGCGTACGGCGGAAAAAAGAGGGAAACTTTGGTGTGAGACAAACAAAGGTTCCAAGCGAGTTCCGTCGCGAGGTAGTAGCAAACGCCGCCGATCAACATCCACAACACCGTGCGGCATAATGACGTTATCCGTCCCCTCCACTGCGCATTTACCCCAACCGCAGCCGCGGGATCCGAAGCGAACTCGGGCGCTAGAGTATTCATACGCGTTGTCGTTTCTACCGAACTTCGGGACCCGCTTGCACCAGCCAGATAAGACAGCTGGAACAACCCGCACCAAACCCATCATTAGCGAATCAGGGAGACACCGGTCGACGACTTAGGCAAATGGGATCGTTTTTTAACCTGAAAGGCGAGCACGAAATCCGGAGCTCAAATCCCCACTGGCACTTTGCCAGTCCCCTGCCCTTCATCTCGACTTGAACCTTGAAAAGAACCCGGCGACTGCCACCCTAAGGGAGGTCCTTTCTCTAGCGGGCAACCGATTATCTCATGGACACTGAGTCGCGCCTAATCGAGAGGCGGTCCGAGGGAGCGCACTGCGAATCGACTCCCGCAAAAACAAATGCCTTGTATGACGATCCGCCAAATTTCCGCAACCGTCTGCATCCTGTCGGCTTTTGTTTTGCGACTCACGGCAGCGGAGGTCTCGAATATACCGGAGATTGGCCCGCATCAGCCCATCCTGATCATTGAGAAAAATGTCCACTCTGAGAATTTGATGGTGGTTTACACCAAACTGGACGCGGCAGGACATCTCCTTCCCGATCCCGAGCAACCGAATCAACCCCTGCTGGATTTCTACTGGTTGATGGACGGCAAGAACTACAAACCGTTGAACGCCCTCATCAAAAGCGAGATTCGTAAGCGCCTTGAAATCCAAGCGGGTTCCAAGGACGGACCCACGCACTTTGTCATCAACGTGAATGATCTGAAGGAAGTGAATTCCGACATCAAACAACCGAAGATGGATATCTACGTCAGCGACACGGCTGGTGACCGCGAGGTGGAAGCGCAGATGAATCTGGGTCCCTCGGATGGCAATATGCGGATCCGCGTATCCTCCATCTACACCGAGGGCCGTGCCTTCCCGCCGGCAGTTTATTCGGTCACCTTAAAGGGAGAAGAAATCGTCAACGGAAAGCCCAGCGGGAAGAAGATCGCACGCAAATACGGCGCCAAGGAGAAATCGAATTAGGTCCAGTTCCCCTGCCCCTGTTTGAAGGCGGAATGAACAAATTGCCCGCCGGCCTCGTCTCACTACTGCCATGTCTGAAGAAAAATTCCCAATTGAGTTCGTCGGTGGCAGCCGCGACGGAGAAATCATCGAAGCGACAGCTGCACCCGCTTATTTCGAGGTCGTCGCGGGCGAAAGCATGAAGGAGATTTACGAGAGGCAAAGCGACCAGCCGCCGTTTGTTTACGTGCAGATCGGCTATGCGCCGAAAGAGACTTGGAAATGAGTTCCGGGTCGCTCTACGCCGCGATCAATCCCGCAGTATCGCTCCGGCACGGATCGTTTCGAAATCTGAGTTTCGAAAACCGAAAACCTCCGCACTCAGGTCGTAGGTGAAATGGTGACGGCGGCCCATCTCCCCCGCCCTCTCGACCACCGTATCGCGCGTCATCAGCTGCTTGAAAGGTAAAGATACGAAGAGTTTGGAGCCGGGCTGCGGCACATCGAAAATGTAAACATCCTCAAAGGCGGCTCGATAGGTGGTCAGCATGGGCCCGTAGAGAGGATTGGAAGATCGCCCCCAAATGTTGGCGACCACCATTCCGCCAGAACTCAGCGTGCTCCGAACACGGCCCAAGAACTCCAGCGTGGCCAAATGTTGCGGGATCGACTCGGCATCAAAGCAGTCCAGAATGATGATGTCGTAGCTCTCGCGGGTAGCGTCGATGAAATCCCTGCCGTCTTCCACGTGAACGCGCAGCCGCGCGTCCTCCACAAATCCACAGTACGCCTTGGCCACCTCCACGACTTCCCCGTCCAGTTCGACGACGTCGATTGCGGTTTCTGGGAAATGGCTGTGAAAGAATCGAGGCAGCGATCCCCCACCCAATCCGACGATCAGAATGCGCCGCGGATCGGGAACGAAAGCAAGAGACGCCGGCAGCACCCGCGCGTAAGCCAGGGCGAGATGCCGGGGATCCGAAGCTTTGACCACGCTCTGGGAAACTCCATCTGCGCCAAAACGAAGCGTGCGCAAGCCCAGCTCATTCTCCGTCAGAAGAATGGGCTGAAATGCCGAATGTCGGGCTACCAGAACCTTTTCACCGTTGCTCACGTCGCAACATTATCGAGCGAACGATTCCGGTTTGCGAGGCGTTCTTCCTCGAACACCGCTCTCGGGAGCCAGGAGGACTAAGAGGCCCATCTCCTCGGTGACAAACTGCTCCACGTGGCACCGTCACACTATTCGTCATTTGCGCCAGGCTGGCCCGGCCAGCCTGAGGTTTACTCTGAGCAATTCCCGGAGAGCAAATTGCTAAGGAGTGTGCCAGCTTTCAACACGCCCCTATGAGAATCGATCGCTTTACCCAGAAGATGCAGGAAGGCCTGCAAGCCGCGCAGGATATCGCCTCGAAGCTCGGCCATGCCGAGATCGACAACGAACATTTTCTCGCCGCTCTGCTCGAGCAAGCCGACGGCATTGCCCGCCCTCTCTTCGACAAGGTCGGCGTCGCGCCACGCGTCGTCGAGGAGAAGCTGCGCGCGGAACTCGATCGCCGCGCGAAGGTGCACGGCGGCCAACTCGGGCTCGGTCGCGAGCTCACCAATGTGCTCAATGCCGCCGAAGGAGAGATGACCAAGCTGAAGGATGAATACCTCAGTGCGGAGCACTATCTCCTCGCGCTCGCGGACTCCAAAATTTCCGCGTCCCGTCTGCTGCAGGAGGCTGGAATCACGCGTGCCAAGCTCATGCAAGCGCTCCAGCAGGTGCGCGGCTCACAGCGGGTGACCGACCAAAATCCCGAGGGCAAATACCAGACCCTGGAGAAATACGGCCGTGACCTCACCGCGATGGCGCGCAAGGGGAAGATCGATCCCGTCATCGGGCGCGATTCCGAAATCCGCCGAACCATGCAGGTGCTCTCGCGCCGCACAAAAAACAATCCCGTGCTCATCGGCGAGCCCGGCGTGGGCAAGACGGCCATCGTGGAAGGTCTGGCCCGTCGCATCGTCAGCGGCGACGTGCCCGAATCATTGAAGAACAAGAAAGTGATCGCGATGGATATCGGCTCGATGATCGCCGGCGCGAAGTTCCGCGGTGAATTCGAAGACCGGCTCAAGGCGTTCTTGAAAGAGGTGACCGACTCGAATGGCGAGATCATCCTTTTCATCGATGAGCTCCACACCATCGTCGGCGCTGGCGCCAGCGAAGGCGCAGTCGACGCGAGCAATATGCTCAAGCCGCAGCTCGCCCGCGGCGAACTGCGCACGATCGGCGCGACCACGCTCGATGAGTATCGCAAATACATCGAGAAGGATGCCGCCCTCGAGCGCCGCTTCCAGCCGGTGATGGTCGATGAGCCCAGCGTGGAAGACACCATCGCCATCCTGCGCGGCTTGAAGGAACGTTATGAAGTCCACCACGGCGTGCGCATCCAGGATAGCGCGCTCATCGCCGCGGCCACCCTCTCGCACCGCTACATCAGCGACCGCTTTCTGCCGGACAAGGCGGTCGACCTCATCGACGAAGCGGGGTCGCGGCTCAAGATCGAGCTCGATTCCATGCCCACGGAGATCGACGTCATCGAGCGCGAGATCATGCAGGGCGAGATGGAGCGGCAGGCGCTGAAGAAAGAAAAGGACGCTGCCAGCAAAGAGCGTCTGGCGAAATTGGAAAAGCAACTCGCCGAACTGCGCGAGAAATCCGCCACCCTCAAGGCCCAGTGGCAGAGCGAAAAGAAAGTCATCGATGAACAACGCAAGCTGAATGAGCAACTCGAGCAGCTGAAGATCGACCTCGAGCGCGCCCAGCGCCGCGGCGATCTCACCGAGGCCAGCGAGATCCAGTATGGCCACATCCCGGCCGCACAACGCGAGATCGACGCTCATAATGCCAAGCTCGCCGAGATGCAGAAGGATGGCCGGCAAATACTGAAGGAGGA
This sequence comes from Chthoniobacter sp., assembly GCA_041287745.1. Lineage (GTDB taxonomy): Bacteria > Verrucomicrobiota > Verrucomicrobiia > Chthoniobacterales > Chthoniobacteraceae > Chthoniobacter. Next base: position 15,673 of record JBGGMZ010000358.1, read on the forward strand.
AGTCACCGACGACGACATCGCCGAAGTCGTGAGCGCCTGGACCGGCATTCCCGTGACCAATCTGCGCGAGAGCGAACGCGAGAAGCTCATCCAGATGGAAGACCGCCTCGGCGCACGGGTCATCGGCCAGCGACAGGCCATCACGGCGGTATCCAATGCCGTGCGTCGCGCCCGCGCCGGCTTGCAGGATGAGAATCGACCCGTCGGTTCGTTCATCTTCCTCGGTCCGACCGGTGTCGGCAAAACCGAACTCGCTCGCGCGCTCGCCGAATTTCTCTTCGACGACGAAAGCTCCATGGTCCGCATCGACATGAGCGAATACATGGAAAAGCACAGCGTCGCCCGTCTCATCGGCGCGCCTCCCGGCTACGTCGGCTTTGAAGAAGGTGGCCAGCTCAGCGAAGCGGTGCGCCGCAAGCCCTACAGCGTGATCCTTTTCGATGAGATCGAGAAGGCGCATCACGACGTTTTCAACGTGCTCCTGCAAGTGCTCGACGACGGACGTATCACCGACGGGCAGGGTCGCACCGTGGATTTCAAGAACACGGTCATCATCATGACTAGCAATCTCGGTTCGCAGTACATCCTCGATGCCAGCGAGAATGTGGAGCAGCGTGAAGCGAAGGTGATGGATTCATTGCGCGGCCACTTCCGTCCGGAGTTTCTCAACCGAGTCGACGAAGTCATCATCTTCGACCGCTTGAGCGATGAGGACCTCGCGAGGATCGTGGAGATCCAGGTCGCCCGCCTGATCAAGCGTCTCGCCGCACAGAAGATCTCGCTCCACCTCACCGACGCAGCCAAGCTGCACCTCGCCCGCGAAGGCTACGACCCGGTATATGGCGCCCGCCCGCTCAAGCGCGCAGTGCAGCGCAGCTTGCTCGACCCGCTCAGCCTGGAAATCCTCGCCGGCAAATTCCGTGAAGGCGACGTCATCACGGCCGATGCAAAGGATGGGAAGATCGTCTTCTCGAAGTGACCCTGTCGCGCTCGTGAAAGAGCGAGTGAGAGAAACCGACGCGTTGCGCGGCGGCCAGCGGCTCTACTTCCGCTCGTGCGGCGGAGGCAATGCCTTGGCGATCTCCTCGGCGACTTTTATGGCCAGGTATTCCGAACCCTCTACGCTGAAATGGACATCATGCGGCTTCTGCATCTTGTCCTGGACTGGCGCGACGTAAGTATTCAGGTCATCGATCGGCACGCCGTTCTCTGCCATGATCTTCGCGGCGACTTCGTTGTACATTTGGACCACCCGTGAACGGTGCGAAGGGCTGCGTGGCGAGCTCATTTCCTCCGGGACGGGCGTGGACGAGGCCCAAATCAGCTTTGCTCCGGTTTGCTTCAGTCGAGCAGTGAGCGCGCGCAGTTGTTTTTCGTAGAGCGCAAGTTGATCCTTCTCGTATTGCGCGGGATCGGGGTGGCTCTCCGGATTGAACATCAAATCGTGCAGCCCCCAATTGAAGTGGATGACATCCCATTTTCCATCGCCGAGCCATTCCTCGATCTTCGCCACACCGGCTTTCGTCGCACCACCATTTTCCGGAATGCGGTGCACATTGGCCCGGCCCTGCAGAAGCTTTCGGACCGGCACCGTGTAACCCTCCGAAATGGAATCTCCGATCAAGAGCACGCGGGGCAGGCCGGCCACATCCTCGACTGGCGCATAGGCATTCGGCGGGAGCGCCCTCGGCACGACGGGCCGTTGCGCAGAGGCGCTTGCCAGGATTGCGACTAGGAAAATGGCGGGAAGAAGGAAGCGCTGCATCAGGGGAGACCAGAAGCCGACGATGCCCGGATGTTTGGCCAGGTAGTTGCAAAAGGCAATGGTGTCCCGCGGCGGACCGGACGAAATGACTTGGCGATCAGCAGGCCGGATTAAAAAGAAATAGCGCCGACGAAGCGGCGCTATTCCCAAAACTGGCGGATGAAATTTCGGCGGTCATCGACCGCCCTCGGCCTTTATACCACCTTCTGGCTGGCGCGCTTGCGGCCGTTCGCGTCGAGGATCTTCTTGCGCAGGCGCAAGCTCTTCGGCGTGACTTCCACGTATTCGTCAGGAGCGATGTACTCGAGGCTGCGCTCGAGCGTCATCTTCAGCGGAGGCGCGAGCGAGATGCCCTTGCCGTCGCCCTGGCTGCGCATGTTGGTCAGCTTCTTGGCGCGACAGGGATTGACCGGCATATCGTCTGGACGAGCGTTCTCGCCGATGATCATGCCCTCGTAGATTTCTTCCTGCGGAGCGATGAAGAGGCGGCCGCGTTCCTGGATGGTGTCGAGCGAGTAAGCGGTGGAAATGCCGCCTTCCATCGCGACGAGCACGCCGTTGTTGCGCGTTGGGATTTCGCCCTTGTGCGGACCGTATTCCTTGAAGAGGTGGGACATGATGCCGTGGCCCTTCGTGGCATTCACGAGGTCGGTCTCGAAGCCGATCAAACCGCGCGTCGGGATGGTGGCCTCCACCGTCACGGTCGTGGTCTGGTGCTCCATGTTGATGATGTCCGCCTTGCGCCAGGCGAGGGACTGGAGGATGTCGCCGAGGTTTTCATTCGGCACGTCGACGTAGAGGCTCTCGAAAGGCTCGAGCAGCGTGTTGTCGTCGTCGCGCCGGAAGATCACCTCCGGGCGGGAGACCAGTACTTCGAATCCTTCGCGGCGCATCTGCTCGACCAGAATGGCGATCTGCATTTCGCCGCGGGCCTTGATGTCGAAATGGCCAGCGACGTCGGTGTCGGCCACCTCGATGGAGACGTTCGTGAGGGTCTCGCGGATGAGACGTTCGCGCACCTGGCGGGCGGTGAGCAGCTTGCCTTCGCGACCGGCCAGCGGGCCGTCGTTGATGCAAATCTTCATGCTGATCGTCGGGGGATCGATGTCGACGAAAGGCAACCCGGCACGCTCTTCGGTATCGGTGATCGTCTCGCCGATGTAGGCGTTTTCGAAGCCGCACATACCGACGATGTCGCCTTCGCTGGCGTTCTTGAGTTCCACTTTCGCCAGGCCAACGTGGCCGAACAGCGCGGTCACAGCGGCGCGTTCGCGGCGCCCGTCCTTGTTGATCCGCACCACGCTGTCGCCGACTTTCACGCGACCGCTGATGATACGGCCGTAGGCGATACGGCCGAGGTAATCGCTATAGTCGAGGTTCGAGATGAGCATCTGGAAGTAGCTCACATCGCTCTTCGCGGGCGGTGGGATGTGCTTGATGATCGCCTCGAAGAGCGGCTCCATGGTGTCGCTCTTCTCGTGAATTTCGCGCATCGCGTAGCCATCCCGCGCACTGGCGTAGATAACCGGGAAATCGAGCTGCACGTCGGTCGCATTGAGTTCGACGAAGAGATCGAAAATGAAATCGAGCACCTTGTGCGGACGGGCATTTTCGCGGTCGATCTTGTTGATGACCACGATCGGCTTGGCTCCATTCTCCAGCGCCTTGCGGAGCACAAACTTCGTCTGCGCCTGCGGCCCGTCGTGGGCATCGACGACCAACAGCACGCCGTCGATCATCTTCATGATGCGCTCCACTTCGCCGCCAAAATCCGCGTGGCCGGGAGTGTCGACGATATTCACATGGTAGTCGTGCCAACGGAAAGCCGCGTTCTTGGCGCGGATGGTAATGCCCTTCTCCCGTTCGAGGTCCATCGAGTCCATGATACGGATCTCGGTGGCCTTGGCTTCGTTGGCGCGGAAGGTTCCGGCCTGCTTCAGGAGCTGGTCGACGAGGGTGGTTTTCCCGTGGTCAACGTGGGCAATGATGGCGATGTTGCGAATGTGATCCATGTCTATATCCGTTATGTGGTCGGCGTGCAAAGGGCGCGGAATATGGAGGCTTAGTGCGGGTGCGT
>JBGGMZ010000359.1:0-4694 GCA_041287745.1 Chthoniobacter sp.
CTACGCGCAGCCGGCGACCACCGCGGGCGGCGCAATCACGGGCAAGGCCTATCCGAACTACGTCTTCGCCTTCGCGGTCGATCCATCCGACGTGCCGGACTTCCAGCCGCAGGTCTTCGACTCGGATGCGGTGAATAGCATCGATCACATTGTCGTGATCTATCAGGAAAACTGGACCTTCGACGGTCTCTACGGCAGCTTCCCGGGCGCCAACGGCCTGGCGAATGCCAGCACCGCCTCGACGACGCAGATCAACCGCCTCACTGGCACTCCGATCTCCAACGACGGACCGACATCGTATAACAACCCGGCCTTCGTTCCGAATGCCGGCCAGCCCGCGACCGACCAGGTCAAGAATCCGCCGGTGGCTCTCACCACCGATGCCGCATCGGGCATCGCCGACTCGCGCGTCACGGCGTCGAATACCCTGCAGCCGTACGACCTCAGCACCTTCATCAATCCCACGGCCTTGACCGGCGATATCTATCACCGTTACTGGCAGGAGCAGTTCCAAATCTTCGGTACGGTGACGGATCCGATCAACGGTGTCTCGGAAGCGGGGAATAATGCCGGCTTTGTCTCCTGGGGTGACAACCCCGGTCTGGTCATGAGCCACTACGATGCGACGAACCTGCCGGAAGGCCTGCTCGCGCAGCAGTACACCATCAGCGATAACTTCTTCCACTCGGCCTTCGGCGGTTCGTTCCTGAACCACCAGTTCCTCGTCGCCGCGGCGGCGCCGGTCTACTACGGTACGCTGCCTGCCTCGCTGAGCGGCAGCATCGCGTATCTCGATCCAAATGGCGTGTTCGTGATGAACACCAGCGTCGCGGCGGGCGCGGCGAATGGCAAGTATGTGCGCGATGGCAGCATCACGCCGGTGGTGGGTGACCAGATCACGGTCACGGTCAATGGCGCTTCCACGCCGGTCACGCTCACGAGCGCCAATACCGAAGCTTACGCAGGCACTGCGGGTACGAAGTTCGACAAGCACTACGTCGTGAACACCACCCGCTCGGTGAACCTGGGTGGCAACGGTGAAAACGGTCTGCCCGGCAATGGCGGCACGGTGCTGGCCTCGCTGCTGCCTTCGCAGAACGACAGCAACCCGAGCGATCCGACTCGTCCCTACATCCCGACGATCGGCGATACGCTGAGCGCCGCGAATGTCTCGTGGAAATGGTATTCCGGCGCCTGGACCCAGATCACGGCCTACAGCGGCTCGAATCCGTCCCCGACCACGAGCCCCAGCTACGCCTCGGCCAATGCCTCGCTGCAGATGCAGTATCATCACCAGCCGTTTGCTTACTTCGACAATTACGCGCCGTTTGACACGACCAACACGGTGCCGGCGAATTACGTCGGCGGCTTCGCGGGCGTGGGAACTGGCGGTCTCACCGCCGGCCAGAGCGGCGTGACCCGCGCGCAGAACTCCGCGGCGCACTTGCAGGACGAAAGCAACTTCTTCACCGATGTGACCAACGGCACCCTGCCGGCGGTGAGCTTCATCAAGCCGGTGGGCGTGAACAACGAGCACCCTGGCTACGCCACGCTCCAGCAAGGCCAGGCACACGTCGCCTCGATCATCCAGGCGCTGCAGGCGAATCCGAGCCTGTGGGCGCACACCGCGGTCATCGTCACCTACGACGAGCACGGTGGCCGCTGGGATCACGTGACGCCGCCGCTCCGCGATATCTGGGGCCCCGGCGAGCGTGTGCCTTGCATCGTCATTTCGCCGCTGGCGAAGAAGGGTTACGTCGACCACGCGCAGCGCGATACCACGTCGATTCTCTCGACGATCGAGCAGCGCTTCGGCCTGCCGTCCTTGAACCCACTCACGGCGGCGGCGTCGAACTTCTTCGACGTCTTCACCACGCTCGACATCGCTCGTGGCATCTACGTCGTGAATCGCCGCGCCAACGCCATCACGCAGACCGTGACGATCACCAATCGGAGCGCGACCACAATGGCCGGCCCTGTGCAACTCGTGCTCGATAATCTGTCCGCCGGCACCTCGCTGGTGAACAAGACGGGCCTGACGGCGAACAACGCGCCGAACGGCAGCGCCTACGTCACCGCCAGCGCGGGCAGCCTCGCCCCCGGCGCGTCGGCGACAGTCTCGCTGCAATTCACCATCCCGGTCAGCGGCGGCGTGAACTACTACGCCCGCACCGTGACCGGCACGACCCAACCGTAAGCCACTCCTCCGGCGGCCGCGTCGGGCACCTGTTCCGGCGCGGCCGCACCTCACCTTTTTCACTCCTTACCCAAATCCAAATGAACGCACACCTCACACGCAACCTGACGAAACTAGCCATCGCCGTCGCGGCAATGCTGGCCTCCACGGCGACGCACGCGGCCACCTTCAACTTCCATGTCGACTTGAATGTAAGCAGCCTCATCGGCGCGCCGAATTCGCCCTTCTTCGTCGATTTCCAATTGAACGAAGGCTCCGGCACGATCCCGAATATGGTGACGATTAATAATTTTCTCTTCACCAGCGGCAGCGCCTCCGGCTCGGCCACCACCTTCGGCCTGGCAACGGGCACGATGGGTTCGTCGATCACGCTCAATGACAATTCATCGAGCCCCTTCAACGAAATCTTCCAAGGCTTCACTGCGGGCACGACCCATATTCAGTTCGATGTTTCGCTCAGCCAGAATTCGCCCGGCGTCACGCCGGATGGCTTTATCATCTCGATCCTCGATAGCGAGGCGAACAATCCGCAGATCACGACGACCGATTTCAGCGGTTCGTCGATGATCACGGTGCCGATTGGCGGGGCGAATACGCTGGGTGACGTGCAGACTTTCACCAGCACATCGCCTGCGGGTGCCACGGCGACGGTCACTCCGGCCACTATCCCGGAGCCCTCTTCGGTGATGGCGCTTATCGGTGGCGTGGGCTGCCTGATGACGCTGCGCCGTCGTCGCTCGCAGGCTGCTGCGTAAGGGACGCCGCTTTCAGCGATAATTCGCCCCCTCTTGGTTGGGGTGCCCCTCCATAGCCGGGCTCGGTGAGCCCGGCTATGGTTTTTATGGGATAGATTGTGTTCTTCGCTGGAGAAGAGAGTGGACGCTTTACATTCCGGGGCTGTTAGTTCGGGAAAAGGTTTATAGAGAGGAGGATCGTCATTCGGGGCTGGGCGCGGTATGTGCTAATGGCGGCATCGTTAAGTTTGCGTTGGTTTTTAACCTCTATTACGATGAATGCCACAGCCGCTCTAAAATCCCCCCACATGCAGGCCCCACGACAGCCTTTCACGAAGGTGCTCATCGATTACTTTTCGAAGGCACAATTCCTCACCATGTCGGCGCTCATCCACGCGGCGCTCATCATCCTGCTGGGCGGTACGGTGCTGGTGAAGCAGATGACGGATACGCCGGATTTCGCCGCGCCTCCCGGCGGTTTGGTGAATGCAGATCCGGAGCAGACCAAGCCGCCGGAAGATCCGGTCCAAATGCAAACGGACGCCTCTGCGGCCAAGGTGGAGTTTTCAAATGTGGCCACGGCGCCTTCCTCTATCTCTGCGCTGACGACGAACAATACCTTAACGCCGACTTTCAACATGGCGTCGCTGTCGACGAACATGCCGGCGATGAAAGGCGACACGCTCAAGGCGCCGGTCGTCACGAAGCTGCCGACCACCGGCACGGGCCTGAGCAAGGAGATCGCGACGCGCATCGCGAACTTCACCTCGGGTTGGGCCAAGGGCGGCACCGCTTCCATGAACAAGCCGCTGAAAGAGCGCGAATTCGTCTTCACGGCCTACCTGGCAAAATATCAGGGCGGTGATTGGGACTCGACCGTGCGGCTCGAGACCGATGGACGCATCTGGGCCGGCAGCCTGCCGAACCTCCTCTACATCATCAGCAAACTCTCGAAGAAAAAGATCAACGCCGAGCCACAAGTGCAGCCGCTGGATCTCTCGAGCGACGAGATCTTCGTGAAGAAGCCGCCGTTCATCTGGTTCACCGGCCATCGCGATTTCAAGCTGACGGACAAAGAGGTGGAGAACCTCGGCGAATACTTGCGGCGCGGCGGCTGTATCTGGGGCGATAGCTCACTGCCTGGCCAGCGCTCGCGCTTCGACATCGCTTTCCGTCGCGAAATGCTGCGGCTCGTACCCGACCCGACGCAGCCGTGGAAGGAATTGCCCCCGAATCACCAGATCTTCACTCACGCCTGGTATACGGAAATCAAGAACGTGGCGCCCGGCGTGAACTATTACGACGAACCGATCTACGCGCTGATGGGCTACGGCGGTGAAATCGCGGTGATCTACACGGCCAATGATTACGGCGATATGTGGCAATTTGGCGTCGACGAAAAAGGGGACATCGACCTGAGCCGGGACGAGAAAAAGCGCATGGTCGCGGTGAACGAAGAAATGTGGTACCGCCGCAATCTCTACTACCAGAATATAGAACCGAAACCGCTTTTCGATACCTACAAATTTGGCACCAACATCATTATCCACCTGCTGACGCGCTGGGAGGAAAAGCTGCGCACGGTGCCGCGCATGGAAGAACCCGCCAAATAATTTCCTGCCATGAAACATTCCCTTCTTCTCACCGTTGCCCTGGCCCTGGCTGCCACGGGAGCCAGTGCGCAAAATCTCGTCACCAATGGTGACTTCGCGCAGTTCACGCCCACGGATAACTTGTGGGACGGCGTGGATGGCGCGGGCTTC
>JBGGMZ010000360.1:0-8732 GCA_041287745.1 Chthoniobacter sp.
AAGGCATTCGTTCCGCCGCCATGGCAATCGCCATGGAATGGATTCCGTTCGCTGATTACCATCTCTCCGCCGCACCGCGACGGTGTTATTTCAGCGTCGCGTGGAAAGTCGCGTCCACTTTCGGGTCCTTCGCCTCGCCGCTCGTCGTCGCCACCGTGCCGGTGAGTTCCTTGCCCGCTTTGCTGTCGAGCTTGAGCTTGAAGTAACCGGAGACGCTGGACTGGCGGCCTTTCCAGTAAAAGTCCGAACGGAAAACTTCGCCCTCCTTGTTGAGGAAAAAGATCGCGCCGCTGAAGGGCAGCTTGCCCACCGCGCCCATGAGATCGAACTCGCTCGTCCACGAGGCCGTGGGCAGCTTGATATCCGAAAGGATGAGCAGCGTCGGCTTGTCGCTGTCTTTTTGATCCACGAACGCCCCCGCATACGCGAGCGTGATGGCCGGCGCGCCGTCCTTCGAGCAGGTGCCCTTGGCCGTGCCACCCGGCAGGTCCGCGGCGGTGACGAACGCGACCGACGCGATGGCGAGAAGAAGTTGCAACAGCAAGGCGACCGTCGGGGAGTGCTTCATGCTGCGCAGGGTAGAGGCCAGCATGGCGTTAACAATCAGTAAATCCACCCCAGCAGACCGAGGCCATGGCAAGCAAGTCGCTAAGCTGCACTTCAGCACGTCGTCCATCGGGGAAACCCAGCTTCCAGGACAAATCCGAAGTGCAACTTCGGAACAAAAAAACGCGAACGATTTTCCTTAGCGATCAGCCCGATTCTCCACCTGCTTCTTCTTGGCGTTGGCGTAGTCCTCTTTCTTCTGCTCGTCCTGGTGGTGGTTAACGGCGGCGGCAGTCGTGGCTCCGGCCGCAACAGGATGCGAGCAGGAACTGTAGAGGAACGGCGTGAGCAAGATGGCGCCGAGGAGGAGGATATTAGTCGTGGTAGTTTTCATTTCGTCTGGGGTTTGCTGTTAATGTTTTTCTGCTTCACTGAAATTCGTACCGGGAGCGCGACAGGCCTCTTCGCGGGGAAAACACACACAGCATGTCGCGCGGGAGCGCACGCTCATATCGGACTTTAGTCCTATCCCGAGGCATCGATAACTAAGCCTCATTATCCAGCGTGCTCGCAGAACTTATCCGTGTTCCATCCCTGTGCATCCGTGGCTCCATCGCATCATCCCGGCTCAGGAGTGACTAGTGACGGAAGATTCTGCTTTCGATAGAGGACATGTGGACGGAGCGGGCTTTCCACCGGCAAGGAAGGATGGAGAAAGTCATCTCTCTCGTTTCGCGTGAAACCGAGACGTTCCATCAAGCGCTGCGACCGCGTATTGCTGGCTGCGGTGAAGGAAACCAGCCCTGGAAGCTTCAAGTGCTCGAAGGCGAATGACTCCGCCTGCAAGGCCGCGGCATAAGCAATCCCACGCCCCCAGTACTCGCGCCGGAATCTCCAGCCGATCTCCACGCAGGGCGTAAAGTGCGCCTCGAATCGCGGCTGAGCCAGACCGGTGAAGCCCGCAAATGCGCCGTCCACCTCCACAGCCCACAGGCCCCAGCCTCGCTCCGCAAAACGCGTGCGAATCGCCATCATGAACTCCGCCGATTCCGCCGGCGAGAGCGGCTGCGGAAAGTATTCCATCACCTTTGCATCCGCGTTCATTTCGGCAAAAGGTTCCAGGTCTTCGTCTCTCCATTCACGCAGGACAATTGGGTCGGCGATTTTCATGATGTCGGGCCCAGTTAGGCTGCCGATGTGGAGCTTTGGAAACGAGCAAAAGAAACCGTGGCGGGAGCAAGATTTCTCCGATGCGATGTCTAATTTCGATCCGGCCGTTCGTCCATATTATGAAGGCCGGGCAATCCTGCCCGCCCGAAGACCATTACTGAGGAAAGAAAAACCCATGCCGAAATATCTGGTAGCCATTCACCACCCCGACGACTTTGACCCTTTCCTCGAGGAGGACAAAGCGATGGAGCGCGATATCGACGTGCTCAATGAAGAGATGGAAGCGGCCGGCGTCCGGTTTTTCGCCGGCGGCCTGCAGGATGTCAGTAAGGCGAAGTCGCTGCGCGCGCAGCCCGGTGGCAAGCTGCTCATCACCGATGGACCGTATATCGAGACCAAGGAGCACATCGGTGGCTTTTGGATCCTGGAATGCGCCGACCTGGACGCAGCGTTGGCCTGGGGCCGCAAGGCCGTCGTCGCCTGCCGCGCGCCGGTCGAGGTGCGCGAGTTTGCCGAAATGCCGAGCTCTTAGCAGAAACGATGAAGGTTTAGATTGCTCCACCTGTGTCCCATGAGTTTCGTAGACCGCGTTCGGTATCGCGATCCCTCACTAGTGCTAGGGCTGCAGATCGATCCCGGCGAAGGTGCCTCCGATCACCCATTCCGCGTGGTTCGTGATTCGCCATTCGGATTTGGCATCGGCGCCAATGGGGCGCTTCGCCGCGAGGGGAAGCATTGGCCGCAAAAAGGCGCAGAAGACGCAAAGGTTTTGGGCTCTCGCTCGTCCCTGTCCGCCATCGCGGCGCCGTTCCCTTTTTGCGGATCTTGTACCTCTTTGCGGCCAAAAGAACCCCACTTTCCAGTTCACCTCCTTCGCTGAGCGCATAGGACCAAGGTCCTATGGTCGTTAGTGTTTCGGTTCGGAAGACTGTTCCGCGGCTACACGTGGCGCCTGTTATGGCTTTCCGAAATCTTGCACCCACCAAGAGAACACTTCGAAAGCGCATTGAAATGAATCCCGATCCCCACCCCACCCCCGCCCGTCCGATGCTCATCGCCAGCCCCTCGCCTCGGATTCCGATAGACAAAACCCTCTCTCAACCAGCCGCAAAAAACGATTATCTCCCACCCACCCATGAAAACTAACACCCTCACCCTGGCCAGTCTGGCCATCCTCAGCCTCAGCGCCTTCGCGGGCCAGCCTGTGGTCGAATCCAAGACCGTTACGCCGCCGGAACCTGAAGTGTTTTACCGAGCGAACGAATTTAGCGTCGGCCTCTCCGCCCTGCTCGGCGTGCGGGCGGAATCCAGCTCGCGCGGACATCGCACGTGGGACAACAGCACCCGCTGGGGTGCGGACCTCGAGGGCAAATACTTCTTCACCCGCAATTTCGGTCTCGGCCTGGAACAAGAGTATCTCGATATCAATCGCCCGCTTTGGGGGACGGCCTTGAATCTCTATGCCCGTTTCCCGCTCGGTGTTAGCAGCCGTTGGGCGCCCTATCTGTTCGGCGGCGCGGGTGCCCTCTACGGCTACGACTCGGGCCGCTTCGAGGGCCACGCTGGCGCCGGCCTCGAATTCCGCTGCAGCAAGCAAATCGGCATCTTTACCGATGGCCGCTACACTTGGGTGGATGGGAACCGCGATCGAGTCCCCCAGTTCGGGCTCTTCCGCCTCGGCCTCAATTTCGTATTCTAACGGGTTTCTTGGTTGAAACATCACGAAACCTCGCCGGCCCCTCCCAGGGGCTCGATCGATTGATTCCCTGATGAAACGCGCGGGCCGTTCCCTCCAGGGCGGCCCGCGAATTCATTCCGGAACGAGCATTTCGCGTTGTCAGGGAAGAAGGTAAGTAGAGAAACCAAAGGCCGTTTCTCTCTCGTTCCCCACAGGGACGAAAAGCCGCACCATGGCGTTGAAGGCCCTCCCGCTCGCCACTGCCGTCCGCCAGGAAATCAAGTCCCTCGGAGCCTCCGACCCAGCGACTGCTCAGCTCTTCTCTGGAGTAGGAATAGTGAAAGTAAAAGTGGCGCCCGATCCGTGCGTGCTCTCGGCGCTGACTGTCCCGCCGTGGGCCTCGACAATTTGTTTCACTATGGCGAGCCCGAGGCCGGTCCCTTCCTTGTCGGGATCGGTGGTGAGCTTGTCGAAAACATTGGACAGCATGTCCAATGGGATGCCGGCTCCATTGTCCCGCACGAGGCAGGTCACGTTACCCTTGCTGTCGCTGGCACTCACCACCACCTTCCCCGAGGAGGCATACTTGAATGCGTTCCCCAGAAGATTTTGGAAAACCTGCGAGATCAGCCCGGCATCCGCGAAAACAAGAAGATCATCTGGGATCTCATTGATCACGGTGATGTCATGCTTCGACGCGACGGAGCGCAGATCCAGAATGAGGCGCTGAACGAGTGGCCACAGCTCGAACGTTCGACGCTCCGGCGCAAAGGAACTTCCGACCGCGGCTCGGGCATTGATTTCCAGCACCCTTTTCACCAGGTCTTCCACACGGCGGATATTGCGCTGGAGAATTTCGAAGAGATTGCCTGTTTCCCCGAGACTCTTCTCGTCCAGGCTTAGCCTTAACTCATCTACGACGAGAGAGGCTGCATTGAGCGGCGTGCGCAAGTCATGGGCGATAAACGCCAAATGCTCGTCCTCCTGTTCTTTGCGGATCAATGCTTGCTGCGCCGCAAAGGCCATGACTGCCATGCGGACCGCTTCGTCGATCCGATGATTAATAATCCGGGCGGCATCGCCGACGACATAGTGGTCATGGCGTTCCGCCACCGTCGTGAAAGCAATTCTCAGCAGATTATACTCGGCCACGACTTCGCCCAGGTCCAAGCCATCGTAGAATCGCTGCACGCCATGAGCCGGTGGGCTTCCCAGAATCTGTTCGGCAGAAAGAGCGCCATCCCGCCCTAACACGAGGTCCCGGATAATCTCTGAAACGACATCGGGAAGGTGATCGGTAATGGTCGGCTTATCGAGATGCAGATCGCGCAAGAGCACGGATGCCTGCGCCCTCCATTCGGTGAGGATCTCCTCCTTCGAGCGGCCAAAGAATGCGGCCACATCGGCGAGAGCGTATTGTTCTGAAGAGATCATCGGGCATACGTCGCACCATCTTCAAAAGATAGCGAAGCATTCCAAGGGCGGCGCCATCGCGTCCGCGGGGTAAGTTGGTTCAGTGGCACCGACGGCGGCTCGCCCGATGCCCTGCCACCGCTTGTCCCGCACGCCGCCTTCTCGGCGGTGCCCTCCAGCGCGCTCAGCGGCAATGCGGTAGGCAACGCCGAAGGTGTTGAATCTACCAGCCCAAGGTTGCGAGGAACGAGCTACCTTGGGTTTCGCGTTTCGAAGGTGCCCAACCCTGAAAGGGTTGAAGCACGATTGCTTTGGAAGGAGGGATGCGGCCCTTTCAGGGTTGGCCGTTATGGGTTGCCTCACCCAGGGTAGCTCGTTCCTCGCAAGCGGCTCGCCCGTTACCATCCTTCCGCCATTCTCCTCCGCCGCCTCGCTGGGCTGGATGATTAAACGCCGTTGGCGTTTCCCACCCCCAAGAACCCAAAGTGCATACAGGCGCTAAATACGATTAGGCACGATTGACTACGATCACTCTGGAGCGGTAGATGAAACGATGCAGTTGAGCCACGGATCGACACGGATGAAACACGGATGGGAATAAGAAACGGAAAGTGGGCGAAATCCGTTCACCTCAAAGTGATTACACGGCACATCCCGATTTTACCATGGATTGTTGCATCCGTGTTTCATCCGTGTTCATCCGTGGCTAATTCACCGCTTGGTTCCGGCGGAGCCGCCGGCTTCTTCTTCCCGGCGGCCTTCCGCTTCACCGCCCGCGCGTTTGGCTCCTGCCAGCGGGGGAGCGGTTCCAGATGCAGCGCTTCCACACTCGACCGGTAGTAATCGAAGAAGCCTTCGATGTATTCCCGCCGTTCCGGGGTCAGGGTCCGGGGTTCCATCCCCGTCACGTATTCCGCGCGCAACGTCTCGGCCTCCACCCGCAGCCAGTCGTCCTCCTGCTTCTGCTCCTTGACGTCCTCCGCAACTTCCCGATTGAGCTCCTTCCAGTCCACCCGATCTTTGCGCGGCTCGTCCGAAGGCTCGTGGGCCTTCTCCACCAGCAATTGCACCCGCTGCCCCTCATGGCTCACCCGGCGCATGCGATCCAGCTCCCGCGCGATCTGCAGCACCGCCTGGCGCTGCTCCGGCCCGGGCTCGGTCACCAGCGCTTCCTGGAAGAGCCGCGTCAGGACAAAGGCCACCGAAGTCGTCGCGCGCTCGAGCAATTCCTCCTCGCCCAGCTCTGCGCTCAGTTCCTCCACCTCGCTGAGAAACTCCCGCAACATCCCGCGCGACTCCTGGTGCCGCTCCCAATCGCGAAACCCGCCCGCCTTCCAGTCACTCAGGTTCTGCTCGGTGATCGCCCGCCCGCCGTGGAAACGCTCCAGCCGTTCGCGCACGATTTTGTGTTCATTCAGCCAGGCGACGAGGATCTGCTGCGATTCGCCATCGGCCAGCCGTTCATTCAGCCGCTGCCGGATGGCCTGCGGCAGCCGGGCAATCTTGCCCGTGCGCGTGATCCGGGCAGCCGTAGTAGAAGTAGCAGCGTCAGCGCCAGTGCCACCACCCGCATCCGCCGAGCGATCCCGCTGCGAACGCTGCAGCGACGCCGAAGCGCCATTGGCTTCCGCCGACGTGGACGACGAATTCAAAGACGAAGAGGAGTTTTCATTCATAACCCTCGATTCTGCCCCCCACTCGCCAAATCTCATAACCACTCACGCCACTCTCGCTACTCACGCACACAAAATTTGCGATTTCCTCCGGCACTCACTTGAACAGGCAGATTTGTTGCTCGACCCCTATCTCAGGCCCCTATCTCCAACGCTCCTGCCACCGCGCCAAAGAGAACAGCGCTTTTGGGTTCAGCGAGCACGACTGCAGCGGACTACCCGCAGTTTCTATCTCCACAACCCAAAGAGCACCGCGGTTTGACATCGCCGGTGGCCGGTTTCAGTCGCGATGTCGCTATTCCATGCGACACGACGGACGGACTTGGAAGGACTATTGCAGGTCGATGTCATCGCGCCTCCCAGCTCATCCCGCTCCCGTTGCCCACCTCGTCAGACGTTCGTGTCTCATTTCTCCCGAACGCCCGGCGGGGGGATTCCTCTTTGCCATGGTCATGGCTGTGGCGCTGGGCTGGAGCGTGGCACCGGTGACGGCCATGCCCGTGGAGACGCCGGCGTCTACCGCACCAGAAGCGAAAGCGGCAGGGATGACTTACTATCTTGTCCAACGTGTTTCACTGACGACCGATGCAGGAGTCCGCAGTCTATACGTCGGCACGAAAGTCACCTTGGTGAAGCGGGAAAAGAGCGGAATGAAAATCAGACTATCGGACGGAATCGAATTGGTGGTGACTCCGGACCAACTCACGCAGGATTCTGCCTTGGCGGAGCAATTGGCTGATGAGGAACGAGGGAAAGCTGCGGCCGCTGCGGAAGAGGCACGGGCGAATGCTGCGGCGCGAACCGCCGCGGAAGCCGCCCGGCGCGAAAAGGAAGTAGCCGATGCCCAGGACTACCTCCGCCAGGCGCAGAACGCTCCTCCATCCGCCCCTCCGGCAACCCCACGACCATGGGGATTGACCGGCAGCGCGCTGGACACAAAACCCGAAGTCGTCGCGCGAATCAGACCGCAAAAGAAACGGGGCAAGTAATTCTCCACTGCGCGATCTCCCTCCGAGGTGCGCCCTCGCCCGCTCCCCTATCTCCCCCAAAAAAAGACCCAGCCCCTCAGGGTGCAGCGGTGGTTCTCCCGTTGACTCAGCCGACGAGCTGGTAGCCCTGCTTCGCGAAGGGGTAGTCCGCGCGGGGCCGTGATTCGGGCCGTGATTCAGGGTCAGGCGAAATCTTCTGACAGCCTGTCAAGATATGTTGCCTGACCCCTAACGCCCTCTCTTGACCCCTAACGCCCTCTCTCTAAAAGGACCCCTTTGGGCAACAGCCCGATGTTGCCTGACCCCTAACGCCCGCCCGCCACTCGCCAAAACTCATAACCACTCACGCCACACGCGCGACTCACGCACACAAAATTTGCGGATCAGACCGCTTTAGCCGGGCTCACCGAGCCCGGTCGAGGCCCATCACGCCAAAGAAGGACGCCCAAAGTCTGCCGCGCGATCTCTGCTCTGTCAAAAAATGTTGCCCGACCCCTACTTCCCCGCCGATCTAAAGACGGCCAAGGGAGTCGTGGACGGAACAAACTCCTTCGACTCGACAGCGGTAAGCGCACCATAAGCAGGGCTGGAGACAGGATAGGAAATGGATGAACATAATTTCCTACAGCCGTGGGTGCACTCTCACGTGCTTCAAACTTTGGGAAGAGGGGATGAGATTGCAGTTTTATAGCGCTATGGTAGTTAGTAGCAATGGCTGGTCCGATTCTATTGCAACGACGAGAATTGCTCGACGAACTCAGACATCTCTTCTGGTCTCCTGGCGAAATCGTTAAGGAAAAGCTTGTTACAGATGTGGGTGGTGAAGAACCCGACTTCCCAGACGCTGGTTGGAATTGTCGTGACCATACGATGGTGACGTGTTTTTTAGCAGCCATGTCGGGGCTCGAATCGCAGGAGGTAATCGGAGAGGTTTTTTTTATCGATCCCGCGCTCCATCCGGCATTCCCCTCTAAGATGTTGCGAGTGAGTCCGCATGTCTGGACTCAAGTTAGGGGCCACGGTATTTACGATTTGAGTCTTCGCCTCCATCGCCTTCCTGAAAACTGGGAACCGTGGACGCTTTGGGCCGTGCACGGCGGTATGGCATATCCGCGAACTTCCGCGACAATTTCTACGCTCGCAGCGATTTCAGACGTCGGGCTCGCTCAAAAACACGCAAGCCATGAATCCGTTAGGCTTGTGGCCTATCTGCCAGAGAAAGCACGATCAACCACCGCGGATGGCGTGAGAAACTTTCAGCAA
>JBGGMZ010000361.1:0-4788 GCA_041287745.1 Chthoniobacter sp.
GAGAAGATTCAAGCCTTCCTGATAGGCGCCATTGCGCACCGCGCGCTGGCCGGCGAGGCCGAAATAGTGCCCGGCCTTTTTCTCATCGCCCGCCTGCAGCCAATGATGCCCAAGCAATGGTGCGACAGCTTCGAGGGCGCCGCCCTGTTTCTTTTCCAGCGCCGTGGCCACCCGCTCGTGCAAGGTCTTGCGCTGGGCCACGAGCAGGCGGTCGTAGATCGCTTCCTCCACGATGGCATGGGCGAAGGTGTATTCTGGATCATCCTGGCGCAGGACCAGGCGTTCGTCGCGGAGCACGCTGAGATTCGTCTCCACCTGCGGCTCCGCGGTGTCCACGGGAAAGGCCTCGCTCAAGAGCGACGCCGAGAAGGCGCTGCCGACGACGCTCGCGACCTTCGCCGTGAGCTGTACCTCGGGTGCGAGGCTATCGACGCGGCGCATGATGATGCCCTGTACATTGTCGGGAAATTTCACCGTGGAGAAATCCAGCCCGGCGATGGGCTTGCACTCGTCGCCCTCGATCATCACGAAGCCGTGCTCGCGCAGGGCAAAGGCGATCTCGACGCTGAAGAAGGGATTGCCCTGCGACTTGGCGGCGATGAGATCGGCGATCGGTTTCGCCAGCTTGCGCACACAGAGACGCTGGGCGGCGAGGGCGATGCAGTCGTCGCTACGCAGCGGATCGAGGTGCAGGTGCTCGGTGCCCTCGAGGTGAAGCAGGGGATCGAGCGCGTGTTCGTGCTCGCCCGTGAGGATGCGCGTGGAGAGCAGCAAGATGAAGGGGTTGACGCGTTGCGCGACCACTGCGGCCACGGCGAGCGAAGCGGAATCCATCCAGTGCCCATCCTCGAGAATGATGGCCAGCGGTCGTTCTGTCGCCGCCTCCGCCACGAGACTGGCCACCAGCTCGCGCACGTTGTCCGCGCGAATCTTGCCGGTGATCTGCTCGGTGATCGGATTGTCCGGGATCCCAAGGTCGAGAATGTCGTTGAGCAACGGTGCCAGGCGTTCCCATGAGCGCCCGCGGCTCACGTGGAAAAGCTGCTCGCTCCGAACTTTCACGCTGTCGGTTTCCGATAGACCGAGCAGCGAATTCACGATGCCCTGCCAGACGAAGTAGGGCGTGGTGGAGTGCACCGACTCTGCTGCGCCGCGGAGCAGGCGCAGGCCTTCGCCCGCGGCTTTTTTCGACCACTGCAACAGCAGCGTTGATTTGCCGATGCCGGCCTCGCCCTCGATCACGCCGATGAAATTCTTTCCCGCCTTCAGCTCTTCGATCGCCTGCACCGTGCGCGCAAATTCCTCTTCGTGCCCGATCATCTTCGCGGCGCCGGCCGTTTGCGTGGTTGTGCCTGTAGGAACGAAAACGGGGATCGGCTTCGAGAGTCCTTTCAAGCGCAGCGGCGCTTGCGCGGCGAATTGTACACGGCCGGCGGTGGCCTGGAAGGTGCCCTCGTCACAATAGATTTCGCCGTGGGATTGATGGGCCAGCCGGGCTGCGAGATTCACGGTGCGCCCGATGACCGCGTATTCGCGGCGCGCGCCATCGCCCACCACACCGCAGAAGACGCGACCCGTGGCGATGCCATAGCCGGCTTCCGGATCCGTCGCCTGCAATGCGGTGCGAATGGCCGCAGCGGCTTGGGTGGCACGGAAAGGATCGTCCTCGTGGCTCGCCGGAGGCAGGCCGAAGGAAATCATGAACTTCATGCCTTTCTCGTCCACATTCGTGCCGCTGATGGTTCCTTCGAAGCGGCTCGCGGCTTTCATCACCGCCGAGGTGAGCTCTTGCATGCGCTCGAGCGTCGCCCCGGCATCGCACGCACGCAGGTGGACGAAGAGGCTCGTCACTGGCCGAGTATCCGCCAGCCAGCGCTCGCCGGCCTCGTGGAGGAGAAAGCGCACGGGCTTGGCGAGAAATGCCTCCACTATCTGGCGGCTCACGCCTTGCAGATCGCGCGGCTCTTCGCCCGGGGTCCGTCGCGGGGCCTCGGCCGAATCGATGCGTACGCAGCCTTCGCCGACCTCCGTGCCTTTGGCGACTTCGCGTACGATCTCCCAAGCTTCCGGGGCCATGACGATATCGCCCGGCGTCGCGTGGCCTTCGGCGAGTCCCATCTGGCGAAACGGCTCGCCCACCGGCATCATCTCCCAGCGTCCCTCGACGCCGCCGACGTAAAAGACTTCCGCGAGGCCCGCGCCGATGCCGATGCGCACGCTGAGCGAGACGTCCTCGGGGGTGCGCGTGGAGCCCTGCTGAATTTCGCGCGCGCATTGGACCGCCTTTAGCAGCGATTCACGCAGGCTGCCATCCGGCGTGCCTTCCCACGCCACCACCAGCGCATCGCCGGCCATCATCAGCACATCGCCACCGCTGCGACTGACCGGCCCGAGCATCGAGCCAAAGCATGCATTGATGATGGCGCTCAGCTCTTCCGTGCCTGCCGGACCCTTGCGCCCGAGGCGCTCGGAGAGGTCTGTAAAGCCGGAGATGTCGGCGAAGAGGATCGCGGCCGGGAAGTGGTCGACACGCGGGGACAGGCCATCCACGCCCGCCGCCGCAAAGCTGCGCAGAATCCGCCGAGGGACATACGTCGCGAGATGTTCCAATTCAACCATTGCCGCCCCATGCTAATTCGCCCTCTGTATAATTGACGAATGCTTTTTCGAAAAATGCGCGTGTCTGCTCAGGGCGACATTTTTAGCCGCCTGTCGCATCATCGCTTCGAAACAGGTAGCGCACATAGCCGAAGAGTTCGCGTGGCGCGGAGTAGATGTCGCGCGCTTCGACGTAATTCGCGTGCGCGGAGTGGACTGTGGAGAATCCAAATCGCTGTAAAGCCAGCCGCGATCTTGGGATATGGAAGTATTGTGAGACGACGAAAACGCTGGCGAAGTGCTGCTCGCGGGCGATGCGCCGCGTATTTCGTGCGCTGGCAAAGGTGGTCGTCCCGCCGCTATCGACGATGATGTGGTCCCGCGGCACGCCGTGATCCGCGAGGTAGTCGCGCATCACTACGGCTTCATCGTAGCCCTCCTTGCCCACACCGCCGCTGGCGATGATCCTCGGAAAATATCCCGCGCGATAGAGCTTGAGCGTCTTGTCCAGCCGCGCCCGCAATCGTGGCGATGGTGTGCCATCGGGCTGGACGGTATTGCCGAGCACGAGGGCGACATCGGCTGGGCCGAGATCATCGCGCAGGCCGCTCAAGATTAGTATCGCGGTCCCAAGGACAAGCAACCCGGCAAAGGCCCCAAACAGAAAGAGCAGTGTCCTCACGCGGCGTGGTCCAATCTTCATCAGTGGAGTGCTACTTTGCGGTATTGCCAGGTTGTGGGAACTCGCATTCTTGTTTCACCCCGCCCGGACCTGCCGCTTGCGATATTCCGCCGGGCCGCAGCCGAGGTGGCGGCGGAAGACGCGGGTGAAGTAGTAGCGATTGGGGAAGCCGCAGTCGGCGGCGATTTGCTCGATGGTGCGGTCGGTCAGGGCGAGGAGTTGCGCGGCGTGATTGCCGCGCGCCTGCTGTACGTAGATGGCCGGCGTGATGCCGGTGTGTTGCTTGAACCAGCGGATGAAGACGCTCTCGCCCATGACCGCGCGCCGGGCGAGGACGGCGTTGCTGAGGTCGCCGGCGAGCTGGCTGTGCAGGAAGCGCAGAATGTTGTCCAGTCGCTCGGGAGCCTCGGGCGCGATGGGAATCTCGAGCCCGGCGAAGGTGCTGTGCAACAGCGCGGCGGCGTGATGGTAAAGGTGTTGGCGGGTGAGTGGGGAGTCGGCGGCAGTGCGGGCGGCGATGAGATTTTCCACCAGTGCGCGGAGCGGAGGCGAGACGGGGAGGGCGACGGGGCGACGGGGAAAGGCGCCCGTCGTTTGCAGCGGGCTGAAGTGCAGCCACAGGTGCGGCGCGCGCGTTTCGCACACGCAGTCAAAAGGAGTATTGTCGGGAATGAGCAGCAGACAGTCGGGCTGGAGGGGAAATGTCTCGCGGCCGAAGCGCACATGGCAGCCAGGTGCGCCATTGCGGTAGAGGCGCCAGAACGGGCTGAGCACTCCGGGGTGATTCCAGTCCGAGCCATGCGGCAGGTAGCCGCTCTCGTGAATCGTGAAGGTGGTGAAGCCGAGTCGCGGGGCATCGCCGAGGCGGATGCCATGGCGGGTGAAGGGAGATTGGTAGCCGCCGCGGATGCGTTTGGAAGGCATGGGGAATCGCCCGGACCATGGGGCATAACCAAGGCCGGGACAAGCGCTCGTTGCAATATCGGATACAGTTGATTCGCTGTAGAATCAGGCGTAAAATCGCGTTGGCTCCGGCAGGATAAGATACAACGAAAGCAGGATCGGGCATGGTCTTTCGGCTAAGGTTCGCCCACTGTCCGGCTGGTCTCCGCGACATCCCCATGAACTTCCGCTTCACTCTGTTTGCCACCGCCATGCTCAGCATTCCTGCCTGGGCGGCGCAGGATGCCGTCACGGCAAATCACGCCGCGGACATGGAGAAAGGGACGGCGCTCTTCAATAGCGACGTCGCCGACCTGCTGAATCAGCATTGTGTAAAATGCCACGGTGGCGAGAAAGGGACGAAAGGCGCCCTCGATCTCACCACGCGCGAACTCGCGCTGAAAGGTGGGGACACCGGTCCATCGATCGTGCCGGGCAAATCCGCCGACAGCCTGCTCGTGCAATCGATTCGCCACGAGGACAAGGACCTGAAGATGCCGAAGAAGGCAGACAAGCTGCCGGACGACGTGATCGCGAAGATCGCGCAATGGGTTGACCTTGGTGCG
>JBGGMZ010000362.1:0-12076 GCA_041287745.1 Chthoniobacter sp.
AAAATAGCCCGACAAAGCGGTAATCAAACGACCAACCCATGGTGCCAGTGTTTAGACCGGCGCCAGCGGGAACTCCAACTTAAAAGGATCACCGGGCACTTACGGACAACCGCGCTCCGATAACATCGATCAGTAGCCGTAGCGTGAATCACGGCGATCATCCCGGCGATCGTCGCGATAGTCCTGTCGGTAGTCGCGATTATCGACACGATTGTCGTGACGAGCTGCGGGGCCGGCACATCCGGTCATCAACAGAGTTGCAATAAGTGCAGCGAGAGAAACGATGTGGATTGTGGATTTCATATGACGTAGTTGGGGTCCGAGTCAGAATTATGGTGCACATTCCACCCCACCCTTGGGACCGGCGGGGGGCAATAACTTCAGGATTGCAGATTTTAACCGGCGAGGATGAGTTTCGTAACTGGCAGCGTCGCCCCTCTAAGACGGGAATGGCGACGGAGGAGAATGATGGATGTGGTTATTCGACTTATGACTCGGGGAGAAATAAGGCATCAATCTCAGTTAGCTTGTAGCGGCGGACATGACAGGTATTACTCCTCGAGCCACGCGCGAGCTTCAGCGAGTTGACTGGGAGGAAAGAACTTCACCGGCGCGCGGCGAAAGCCAGCACCGGCAAAAGCCAGCGCTTCCGATTCCCAGCGAGGCTCGCCAACGATCGCGATCCTGGCGATTTGGTTGCCATGGGATAGTTGGAAATCCAGATCGTTCCAGTCCGCGCCTTTTTCCCAGCCTTGGAAATCTTCGAGGATCGCGAGCATGCGCGGCTGTGCCCCGGCATCAATCGCGCGGGCGGCGCTGGCCTGGACGGTGCCGAATTCGGAGCTTTTCAGCATCCCGCTGCTGCGCAAGACATAGACGTTGTTCGGTTCGAGTTGGATGGTGACAGGCATGGGTCCGGCTAGTGGAGGTTTTTGAGTTCCGTGAGTCGTGCATTGATCTCGGCCTTGAGCTTCTCGTGCAACAGGGGCGCCTTGAGCGCGTCTTGCAACAAAGCGATGGCGTGCTCGCTTTCACCAGGGGCGACCACTTCGCGCGCGGTAAGCCGCGTTTGCCCGAGCAGCCGAATGATGATTTGCCCGTCGCGCTCGCCGCCGGAAGCTCTATGCGCGGTAAGGCGGGTGATCGGTGACAGTTCCGCGTAAACGTAGAGAGGGTAAAGCAGACTGGTTATTTCCTGAGGTGTCAGCGGGCTGACTTCCGCCACCGCTTGCGACGCGGCGTAGGGTGGCACCGCAGGATCGTCATCAAAGAAAGCGATGATGTCGGGCAGGTAGGCTTTGGCCACGGGACCCGCAGCACCAAGAGCCCGCACGGCGGCGCTCCGGACCGATGCTTCTTCATCCTTTAGGCGTGCATCGATAGCGGCGACCACCGCAGCATCCTTTCCGGGATCCAGTTCGTGAAAGGTGTCGAGGGTAGCCCATCGCACCTCCCCATCACCATCCTTCAGCAGGGGGAGTAAGGCCGCCCGGAGTTGTGTTTTCGCCGCATCATCTGAAGCAAACGAACGCAGGGCAATGGCGGCGGCTCCACGGACGCCGGGGTCTGGATCTTTGACCAGCGCCAAAAGGTCGGGCAACAAGGCGGCACCGTCCTTCGTTCCGAGTTCACTCATCACGTAGGCCGCAGCGATGCGAATGTCAGTACTGGCGTCAGTCAGTGCGGCCCGAGCGCGGCTAATAGCGTCTTCATCCATCCCGATCACTCGCACAATCACCGGTAGCGCCTTGACAAGTGTGGCGCGAACCTCGGGCGAGGAAGTCGGATAGATATCGCGGACCCTATAGGGGAAGTTGCGGAGCGACTCGCCACAGTTGGGAAGCGCCAGCAAGGCTTCGCCGCGGACGGTTTCCGAGTCGTCGCGCAGGCTGTTGGCGATAAGAGTTACATTGGGCTTCAGCGCATCTGGGCCGATGGAGCCCAGGCAGGCGATAGCGGCTGCACGGACGATGGAATCGGCGTCCTTGGCTTGCTCGAGGATCAACGGGAGGTGCGGAAGCGCGGCTGCCCCAGCCTTCCCGAGAATGCGGAGGGCCGCGGTTCTGACTTCTGGAGAGCCGGTTCGGATCTGGTTGACGAGAGCTGAGACCGAGGCGTCCACGGTCGCCTTGTCGCTGCCGGCGTCCTGGATGATGGCTACTTTAATCTCGGGTGATTCGCTGTTGAACTGCGCAATGAGAGCCGCGACGACGGCCGCTCGTTTGTCGTCCGGGATCAGGTTGGCGGCTTTCAACTCAGTAGCGAGTTTCAAGGCGAGCGACCAGGCTTCGATACGCACTTCAGCGTCGCGATCGCGCATCAGCGGCGTGACAACATCGAGTTCAGCGACAGTGAACCCGCCAACGGTCACGAGGGCATTTAGGGCAGCGGCTTTCAACTCCGAGCTTCCGGAACTGGATATGACATCCAACAAAGCCTGGCGATGCGCCACCGCGGCCTTTCCGGCCTGCCCAAGGCATTTCGCTGCGATGATGCGCACGTCGGCTCGTGGATCATCGAGCAAGGAACGGATCACCCCGAGATGGTCTGCGGAGGCCCGCGCATCGAAAATCGCGTTGAGAACCGCGGCTCGAATATTCGGATCGGGATCGCCACTGTATTTCAGGATCTCGCCGAGCGCGGGCAGTGCTTGCGGGCCGAGGCGGCTGAAGAAACGAAATGCCTCTATTCTTACCGCCACCGGCGTTTCCGGTCCCAGCAATTTGCCGATCTCCGCCGCGGCGTCCGCTTGCCGCCAGTCTCCGAGCGATCGAACGGCCAGAGTCCTGACGGCCTCGGAAGGATCGGAAAGCGCGGCCACGGTCCCTTTGACGACGGATGCGGAGGGTTTATACGGCTGGTCCTCCAGCGAGTTGCCCTGCCCGAAAGTGATTGAAGCGAGGCTCCAAAAACTGAAGACGGCCGCCGCGACGCGAAGAGTGAAATGAGTTTGAGTGCGTGGGAAGTCCATAAGAAGGGCGCGTTTATTTTTTGATCAATTCACTGTAAGTCGGATGGGAGTACGTGCTCGAACTGCCGTAGGAGTATTGCGGAATCAGTTTTCGTCCCACGATCCGTTCGGCATCGAGAAGGTCTGTTTCGTTGGTCGGATCCAAGTGGAGCCACGTGCCGCCGCTCGACCAAAGCAGCCAGGCATGCGAGATGCGCGAGCTGGGCTGCATCTTACCGATGACATAGCGGACATTGCGGTCCCCCATCTTGCTCGCCAGCCAGACCGCTTTCGCTTTGCAGTCGCCCTGCCGCCTTGCTTCCGTCACTTCGGGTGCCTGCGGGATATAGGGCTCGGCGGGATTGTAGTAATAGCGAAACCGCCGGGCGGTCCGCAGCTGCGAGCGGACTTCATCGACCGTGGATGCCCCGCCACCGGAGCGCCCAAGGACTTGTCGAACCGGGCCCAGATAGCGGTCATATGGCGTTCCGGAGGTGGGCCGGCCGGTATCAACCTCCGCCAGGAGCGGCAGACTCGATGCGACGAAAGCAGAGAAGAAGAATATGAGCGGTTTCATGGTGCAGTCTCACGCGGTCAAGACACAGCGTGCTGCCATATCCCGGAGCGGGCTATCGGACTTTGGTCGTACTACAACGGTTACGCGAAGCGCTCCGGTTGGCCGGTCGCGGCGAGAACGGAACGCCACCAGCCACTTGCAGGGTCGAGACGTTTAGTGTGAGTGGCAAGGAGCTCGATGGGAACGTGAATGAAACGCTCGTGCAGGAAACCAATGACGACACCGGTCTTTCCAGCCATCGCGGCGTGGACCGCATGTCGGGCGAATAGATCGCAGAGGAGCGCGTCCTCACAGTTCGCCGGTCGGCTCCGGACCTGGTAGCTCGGGTCGAAGTAGCGCATCACGACCGGAATACCTTCGGCTTTGAAAAACGCCTCGATCTTCTCGCGCAGGAACGGGCCAATGTCCTTGAGCTTCACGTTGCCGGAGGCGTCACGCGCACTGGCATCGGCGGCGAGAATGTCCTGCCCCGCGCCTTCCGCCACGGCAATGACGGCATGCGATTTTTCGAGCATCCGCTGTTTCAGCGCAGCCAGAAAGCTGTCGAGCTTGAAGGGGACCTCGGGGATGAGCGCGAAATTGACGTCGTGGCTGGCCACAGTTGCTCCGGCAGTGACGAAGCCGGCATGTCGACCCATGAGCTTCACGAGGCCAATGCCGCCGGGAACGCTGCGGGCCTCGGTGTGCGCGCAATCGAGCACACGCGCGGCTTCTTCGACGGCACTGGTGAAGCCGAAAGTGCGTGAGACAAAGCCCACGTCGTTATCGATCGTCTTCGGCACACCGACCACGGAAAGCGCGTGGCCGCGCTTGCGTGCTTCCTGGTAGAGATCGTTCCCACCGCGTTGCGTGCCATCGCCGCCGACGGTGAAGAGGATGTTGACTCCGCGCGCGATAAGGTTTTCCACCGCACGTCCTGTATCCACGGGCCCACGTGACGACCCGAGAATCGTGCCGCCCGTTTGATGAATACCGTTTACGAACGACGGCGTGATTTTCACCGGCTCCATGTCGCAGGCGGGATCGAGGCCGCTGTAACCGCCGCGAAACCCGAGCACCTCCGGAACGCCATACCCGTAATGAAGCTCGAGAAAAAGCGAGCGGATGACGTTGTTCAGCCCCGGGCACAATCCGCCGCACGTCACAATCCCCGCTCGCGCCTGCCTGGCATCGAAGAAGAGCTTCGCCCGCGGACCGGCCAGTTCAAATTGCAGTCCAGGCTCCGCGCCCACTTCGATTCGCTCGGGGATGCGGAGGTCGTCGCTGATGGTGTGGCTTTTCGTGGATGAGAATCGTGCCTCACCGAGCGTAGGAGTATGCATGGGCTTTTCGAGGCCAGCGTGCTTCCCCATGCCATCGCCCGCTATCGGACTTTGGTCCTATGAGTATCAGTACCGCCCCTCACTCCGACAGGAGGAGCTGCACATCCGCGCCGAGCCACTCCGCGGCCGCATCGCGATCGCGAAACGCACGCACTTGAATAACCGCTCCCTGCATTAGTTCTTCATACAACCTGGCAATTCCAAAGCCCATCGTTGTTTCGGCAAAGAGCGCGGATCGCACCGGTTCGCCGACCGTACGGCGGTGCTCTGCAATCTCAAAGACGTGCCCAATTTTCAGGTGGATTTCCGTCAGCCGGCTCAGGTCAGTGTAACGATGGAATGGAACATTCTCGAAGGATTCGTCCAATTCGAGGACCGCCATGATTTCATCCGCCAGCTGGTCATCGAGGGTTCCCTGAGGATACCACGTGAGCAGCCTTGATTCGGAGTGATAACGAGCGCGAGGAAAGGTTTTCAGAAATACGCTCAGCTGCGGGGATTTCATAGGGCACTTCTTTTGTGGGTTATCGAATCAGCGTGGGCGATAGGCTGCCTACGGTGGAGATAGAAGAGCCGGCTCATGATGGATCGCGGTCAGCATGTCTCGTTCTGGGCCCACTGGGCCATCGGACTTTGGTCCTACCGGTCTTGTTATCGCGCATGCGCCTTGAGGATATGCAGGACTTCCGCGATGGCTTGCGGATTCTGATGCGCGCTGTGGGCGGACGGGACGATGCATTCCGACTGAGCGCCTTCCATGTGCGAACTCCAATACGGCACGATCCCATCGCTCGATTTGGGCGAATCGCCGTGGCCACGGTCGCCGATGATAGTGTTGTAAGGAATGCCAGGCGTGAGAGGAATGGTGTTGATGGCATTCACGAACCGGCTCTTGGGTGAAAGGGTGTCCACGCTGTTCGCCCGGCGTTTGGGTTTCAGCTCGGTTTCCTTGATGCTCGTGAGGCGGAGCATTTCCCGACTCGCTTCATTGGCGATATGGGCTGGTCGGATCAGGGCGGCGGCAAGGCGTCCCACCCAACTCGTCGCCAAATCACTGCCTCGCAGCGGGGCGGCGATGAAAATCACCCGCCCGATTTCAGGCCGATGCTGAAAGAATAACTCGTCCTGAAAATACTTGCGGGTGTGCGGCGCAAGCGGCACCTGGTCGAGGGGTTTGCCGAAGATTCGCTGACAAAGCTGATCGCCGCTGTCGGTCATCAGTAGTCGACTGATGCACCCGCCCATGCTGTGTCCGATGACCACCATCGGTTTGCGTGCCGGATAACGCTTTTCGACCGCGTCGAGTTCCTCGCGCAGAATCGCGGCAGAATACGGATACGGATAACCGCTGGGGTAACTATAGAACCAGAATTGGTATTTTTTGCGGATTTCCGGATCGGCGCGCAATTTATTGATCATCGGCGTCCAGGTCGCTTGCGAGTCCATGAGGCCATGGATGACTAACACGATGGTTTTGCTCGGATCGTAGGGCTGAAGCCGCTCGATAGCCGCCGTGTGCGCGTATTTCTCGGGATTAAGCGCCCGCCACAGTTCGTGCTTCTTCGGATCGGTCTGCTGAAGCATGATCGCCAGAGGGACGGTGAAATCGGCGGCCAGTGGGAACGTGCGTCCGTCGACCACGACGCTTTCCTTGGCCAGTGGGTCCTCGCCCGACAAAATGCATCTGCGCCCCTCGAATCGTGCCACGGCGGTGACGCTGTAGAAAACGCGTGACGGTGCGAAGTTCTCGCGGGCTCGTTGGTTGTGTTCGCGCTCGACGGCCACGATCGGGGCACCAATGCCGTCTCGAATCGTCCGCTCGGTGACATAGGGGCCGCCGACGTCGAATTCGTCCGTCGGCGTGAAGTCGTAGAGCGCGGGATTCCACTCCGGACGCGGGTCCGGACGGCAAGTGAGAATGAAGTCGCCGTGCGCACTGGGCACCGTCAGCGGCTTCGACCACGCGTCCAGCTTATCCTTGCAGATGATCTCGAAGACACGACTGAGCGCGAAATTATAATCCCGCCGCGCGAGCGTATCCGTCGGATTGCGATGCAACTCTTGCGACGCGATTGACAGTGCATCGACGCAATCGCCCAGTGCATTGAGCGGATGTGCACGCCTTTCGCGTGCGGCCTTGTCGATGATCTGCTCTACGATCGCCAGCGAACCGTTTCCGGGCGGTGGAGACAAATGCGGCCGTTTTCCAGTAACCGCCACATATTGCGCACAGCCGCCCATCACGAAAGCGATCCCCAGCACGGCGCTGGCACCAGCCAGTCGCAGCGCTTTTCGAATTCTCCAGGGCGATGTCGGCATGCGATATCGCAGGCAGATCACATGCACGCTTTCCCTCCGGGTTGGCGCGGGCAGTGTCCCCCGCAGGCGGGGTTTAGCCCTCGAGAACGGCAGCGCTATGGCGGCTCCGGACGACCGGTTGATCGGTAACGATCACAGTCGTGCCCGGCGAGATGGTGTCGTAAACCTTCGCCGCGAACTCGGGGCTAACCCGCAGACGGGAGGCAATCTTATCGGCGCTCGCGCCACGTCCGGCACTGGTCACGCTCATCCACCGACGCCCAGCACGGCCCGGTGCCAGGAAGCTGGATTGCCCCGTCGTGCCTTCCAGCAGTGAGAAGACATGCTCCCCCAGTGCTCCGCGCCCGCCGACTTCCAACGCGGCCCGGCCAATGGGGTTGCCATTGCGATACACGTAGATCGCTTTATCGCTGGCGCTGACCACCATGGTGATCGGGCCGCTGGCGCTCCGCTCGGGATGCCAGTCGTAGTCATCGTGCGCCAGCGGGCGCAGCATATCCGGTGTGAAGTCCTTGGGCGCGAGCACCAGGCCGGGATTGGAGGCAAGGTGCGGAACGGGTGTTTTCCCATCCCCCACTACCACGGTCCCACCCTTCGCGGTGGCGCTGAAAAGCAATTGCGAGAAATCAAATGGCAGGCGGACGCAACCGTGGCTGGCGGGGTATCCCGGCAGATTCCCCGAGTGCATCGCGATGCCGGTCCACGTGAGCCGCTGCATGTTGGGCATGGGCGCGTTGTCGTATTTCTTCGAGTAGTGCTCCTGCTTTTTCTCGAGGATGCTGAATACGCCGCCTGGGGTGGCATGGCCCTTTGATCCCGTGCTCACGGTCGAACGACCAATGAGGATGCCATTGCGATACACGTGCATCGTTTGCTCCGGGACACTCACGAGCACCACGAGCGGGCCGCTGGGTGAGAGCTCTGGCTTCCACCAGTATTCGCCCGGCTTCAGCGCACCGCTCGGCTTGCCGGTCGGCGTGCCTTTGGTGTGGAAGGAGGGCTTTTCGACTGCATGCGAGCTGGCGAGCAGGGCGAAGATGACGGCGAGGGTGGGAAGCAATTTCATGAAGTGTGATGAAGTAACGTGCGGCGCAATGACAGCAGAGGAGTCAGGGCGGCGAAATAAGACCTTCGTCCCATATCGGCCCATGTCGGCCAGACAGCCTGCCGCGCGGGTGTCTCCGCGCGCATCAGTCCTGAGGCGCAGCGGCTCTGACCTCGGGGCTCGCTCCGGCCGCGTAGGTCTCGAAGTTCTTGTTAAAGAGGCCGGCGAGCTTTTTCGCAGTGGCGTCGTAGGCGCCTTTGTCGGCCCACGCGTTGCGCGGGATGAGGATCTCCGACGGCACGTGCGGGCACTCGGCGACGATCTCGAAACCAAAGATCGGATCGCGCACGGTCTTTGCGCCGGCGAGCGAGCCGTCGTGAATCGCGTCGATGATCGCGCGCGTGTTTTTGAGGCTGATGCGTTTGCCGACACCAGGCCCACCGCCGCCCCAGCCGGTATTCACCAGCCACACCCGCGCATTGTGCTTTCGCATCTTCTCGGCAAGCAGTTCGGCGTATTTGGTAGGGTGCCAGACGAGAAAAGGCCCGCCAAAGCAAGGCGAGAACGTCGTCTGCGGCTCGGTCACGCCCATTTCGGTGCCAGCCACCTTCGCGGTGTAGCCGCTGATGAAGTGATACATCGCGTGCGCGGGCGAAAGACGGCTGACCGGCGGCAGCACGCCGAAGGCATCGCAGGTGAGGAAAATCACGTCCGTCGGGTGGCCGGCCGTGCAGGGAACTTTCGCGTTCTGGATGAACTCGATCGGATACGCGCCGCGGGTGTTGAGCGTGATGCTCGTGTCTGTGTAGTCGACGCCGTGCTCCTCATCGAGCACCACGTTTTCCAACACGGCTCCGAATCGCAGCGCCTGGAAGATGTCCGGCTCGTTCTCGTGGGTCAGATTGATGGCCTTTGCGTAGCAGCCGCCCTCGATATTGAAGATGCCATCGTCGCTCCAGCAGTGCTCGTCGTCGCCGATGAGGTGGCGCTTCGGGTCGGCGGAAAGGGTGGTCTTGCCCGTGCCACTGAGGCCGAAGAGCAGCGATGATACGCCGGTCTCCTTATCGGCGGTCGCCGAGCAGTGCATGGAGAGCACGCCACGTTTTGGCGCGAAATAGTTGGCCACCGTGAAAACGCCCTTCTTCATCTCGCCGGCATATTCGGTGCCGAGAATGATGAGTTCCTTGCCCTCGATGCTGAGGTCGATGCTGGTGGTCGATCCCATGCCAGTCGTCAGTTTGTTTGCGGGAAAGGCGCCGGCGTTGACGATGACAAACTGAGGTTCCCCGAAGCTGGCCAGTTCCTCCTTCGTCGGGCGAATGAGCATCGTATGCATGAACAACGCGTGATACGGGCGGGAGCAAATGACGCGGACCTTGATGCGATATTTCGGATCCCAGCCGGCGAAACCATCGAAGCAATACAACCTTTCCCGGGTATTGAGATAATCGAGAGCACGCTGGCGATTGATCTGAAAGGTGCGCTCGTCACAGGGGATATTCACCGGCCCCCACCAGATATCGTTTTTCGAGTCGGGATGCTCGACGATACGCTTGTCCTTCGGTGATCGGCCGGTCTTGGCTCCGGAATAAGCGACCAGCGCACCGTTCTCTGCGATGCTCGCATCCTTCTCGAAGCGAATCGCATGCTCGTAGAGCGAACTGGGAGAAAGGTTGTGGTGGACTTCCGTGACCGTGAGGCCGTGGGCGGTGAGATCGAAAGTGGCGGGCGTCGAGTTCATATGCTGACAAAGAGTTAGGCCGCCAGAATGGCTCAACCGTGAAAGAGCGTTCCATCGGACCAAAGTCCTATGGCGGGCGACTGGGAGTTCCGAAATGATTTGGTCGCATGACGAAGTCGGCTCCCCCCCGGCAATCGCTCCCACTCTGCTTTACCGCGATTCAACGCGTCGCAGAGCTGGCACCCCCCACTTAATTCTGATGCTCCCCCAAATCATGAAGAGACCCCTGCCAAAATCAGTCCGTGCTTTGTTTTCCCGTCTTGCTCTCCCGAAAATCGCCGGGATCGCGGCGGCGGCATTAGCCACAGTGACGGTCAGCGCAGCCGAGCAGCCAACCGTCACTTCCGAGGTGCCGGATTCCGACCTCAAAGAGCTGAACGACCCGACCATCTTGTCCCGTCGGCTCTGGCTCGAAACGGAATGGAACAAATTTCGCGACCATACGAACGTCGTCGAAGAGACACTGGGTGCACAGTGGGGCTGGCGTGTTTCGGACAATCAGGATTGGGCCGTGCGGCTGAAGCTGCCGATGAAGTTTCGCTTCGGCGGCGATGATCCCACGCTCACGGACATTGGCGGCCTGGGCGATATCAAGATTGCGACCGGGACGGCTTTTCGCCTGAGCAAAACCTTCCGCATCGGCCTCGGCGCCGATCTGGCAATGCCGACGGGCCGGGAGGAACTGAGCGACAATTTTTGGCGTATTCAGGAATTCGGAGCCATCGGTTGGGACATCACTTCGTGGCTCACTTTCAGCCCTTCCGTCGAATATAACCAATCGTTCGCGGAGGAACACGGCATTGGACGCGCGCATTTCCTGGAAGCATTCGTCCCGCTCACCTTCATCCTGCCCCACAAGTGGGCCATTTCGGTGGGTTACGAGAACAAGACGGACTTTGAGAATGACAACTACGTCACCCATCGGGCCAAGCTGCAGGTCAGCAAGGAGCTCGAAAACATCCCCTTGAGTTTCTCCCTCTCCGCCAAGCGCGACTTCGACTCCGGCGAGAAGCAGGTCCAGGTGAATTTCGTCATCAGCTACTTCTTCCGATAAGGTGAGCGCCGATCTACTTATCCTGAATGCGCCGCTCTCCGGCGTGATCTTTCCGCTCGAACGCGTGCCCGATCCCGTCTTCGCCCAGAAGCTTGTGGGTGACGGCGTTTCCATCGACCCCACCGACGCCTGCCTGCGGGCGCCGTGCGCGGGAGAGGTGGCGCATCTGCACGCGGCGGCGCACGCGGTGACGCTGCGCACGGCGGGCGGCGTGGAAGTGCTCATGCACATCGGCATCGACACCGTGGCGCTGAAGGGCAAGGGCTTCACGCCGCGTGTGAAACTGGGTGATCACGTCGAAGCCGGAGCACCGCTCATCGACTTCGATCTCGACCACGTGGCGACCCATGCCAAAAGCTTGCTCACCCAGGTGATCATCACCAATGGAGACCTTGTGCAGTCGATGGAACGGGCGACTGGAACGGTGAAGGCGGGCTCGGATCGACTGCTGACGCTCACCCTGAAGACCGGCGTCGCCGAGGCGCGGGCAAGCGAAGGTGCGACGGTGACGTCGGACGCCGTGCTCGTGCCGAATCCCACGGGGCTCCACGCGCGGCCCGCGGCTGTGCTGGCCAGTATCGCGAAGAGCTTTCAGAGCGAAGTCAAACTGCAGCTCGGCGACCGCCTCGCCAATGCCCGCAGCGTAACGTCGATCATGTCGCTCGAGGTCGGTCACGGAGACAAGATCGTTGTCGTGGCCAAAGGCCCGGACGCGAAAGAGGCTGTGGAAAAGCTCAGCAAGCTCATCGCTGCCGGGCTTGGCGACGAGGGCTGCCGGCCCGCGCCCGCACCCGCCACGACCACCATCGCAAAGATTTCCGAGCCGCAACAGCGGCCGCGCAGCAGCGATCCGAACGTGCTCCTCGGTGTCGCCGCGTCGCCAGGGCTGGCGGTCGGCACGGTCTTCCAAGTGCAGCGCGCGGAGATCGTGGTGGAAGAGGAAGGGCATGGCGTGGAGCGCGAGCAGAAGCTGCTCTCCAAGGCCATCGACAAAGCGAGCGGCCAGCTCGAAGCCTTGTGCGCGCAGCTTCACTCCTCGGCCGATCCGGCCAAGGCGGCGATCTTCGC
>JBGGMZ010000363.1:0-9131 GCA_041287745.1 Chthoniobacter sp.
ATGGTGCATCACACTGGAGCCGTCGCTCGAGGCGTAAAGCGCGCTCTCGTGGTTGCCGATCTGCCCATCGCCACCTACACGATGCCGAAGCAGGCACTCATCAATGCGCGCCGCCTGATGGAAGCCGGCGCGCACGCCGTGAAGCTGGAAGGCGGCCGCGAGCAATGCGAGCAGATCGAGGAAATCGTGGGCGCCGGCATCCCCGTGATGGCGCACCTCGGCATGCTGCCACAAAGCGTGAAGGTGGAGGGCGGTTACAAGATCAAGGGCAAGACGCCCGTCGAAGCCGACAAGCTGCTCGACGATGCCCAACGCGTGCAAAAGGCCGGCGCCTTCGCCGTCGTCCTCGAACTCGTGAAGGCCGACGTCGCCGCGCAGATGACCGCCGCGCTCAGCATTCCCACCATCGGCATCGGCGCCGGGCTCGATTGCGACGGCCAGGTGCTCGTGTCACATGATCTCATCGGGCTGTTCCCGTGGTTTACGCCGAAATTCGTGAAGCCGCACGGCCACGTCGCAGAGCAAATTCGCGCCTCAACGGCCGCTTTCATCGCGGACACAAAGCGGGCGCGGAGCTAGGCACGCTCACGACCCGCGCGATAGCGTTTTGGAGTGCGGCGGTGCTCCGCCGCTTTCGGTGCGGATCGTTCGGAAAAGCGGCGCAGCAGCGCCGCACTCCAAGAACGCAGGCGTATTTCGCTCGCAGTTTCGAGAGCGGTAGGCCTACCCAACGTCGCCCGCGAACTCGCCCACCCGGCGGAACTTCGCGTAGCGCTGCTCGAGCAATTCGTCCGTAGGAATCTTGGTGAGTGCATCGATCTCCCCGAGCACGGCCTTGCGCAGATTCGCAATGGCTGCCGTGTGATCCTGGTGCGCACCGCCCAATGGCTCGGGAATGATGCCGTCGATGAGCTTGAGTTCAAACAGATCGCGCGCCGTAAGCTTGAGCGCCGCCGCAGCCTCCGGAGCGTGTTTACGATGCTTCCACAGGATCGCAGCGCAACCCTCCGGTGAGATGACTGAATAGTAGGCGTTTTCCAGCATGAGCACACGATCCGCCACCCCGATGCCGAGGGCGCCACCGCTGCCGCCTTCCCCGATGATAACAGCCACGGTCGGCGTGCGCAGCACCATCATCTCACGCAGGTTCACCGCGATCGCTTCCGAAATATGACGCTCCTCCGCACCCACGCCGGGATAAGCCCCGGGAGTATCGATCAGCGACACGAAGGGCCGCCCAAACTTCTCTGCCAGTTGCATGATGCGGAGCGCCTTGCGGTAACCCTCCGGGTTCGCGCAGCCGAAATTGCGGCGGATGTTCTCCTTTAGCTCACGCCCTTTTTGATGTCCGATGACGCCGCACTTGTGCTCGCCGATCGTGGCAAAGCCGCCGGGCATGGCGCGATCCTCGGCGTAGAGGCGGTCGCCATGCAGTTCGATGAAATTGGTGAAGGAAAGCTGCAGGTAATCGAGCGTATAGGGGCGCGCTGGATGCCGGGCGATTTGCACGCGCTGCCAGGCGGTGAGGTTCTCGTAAATGGCGCGCTTGGTGTCCTCGATCTTGCCTTCCATGCGGCGCACTTCGTGGTCGAAGTTGATGTCGTTCGCACGCGAGTGCTTCTTCAGGTCCGCGAGCTTTTCCTCGAGCTCAGCGATGGGTTTTTCAAAATCCAGGGGCGGGAGTTTCATGAGAAATTATTCGAGGGTGACGGGGTCGCCTTTGGCCAGGATGGCGTCAAGCTCATCCAGGGCGTCCGGGGTGAGGCGAATGCCACCGCCGGTCGGTTTCTGGCCGTGTTCCTCGGCCACGGAGTGCAGTGTGCATTCCTTGATATTGATTTGAATCCAATGGGTCGAATTCAGGTAACCTTTTTCCATGAAGGTCACGCGCGTGCCGTTCAGCCACGAGATCTTGTCCGTCACCTTGCCGGCTTTCTTGTCCGCGGCCGCCACCTTGATCGTAGGCCCCGTCTTCTTGGCATAAGCGGGCGGCCACTCCAAGACGGGGTATTGCTTGAAGAACCGGCCTTTGTTCAGGACGGTCACCTTCTCGTGCTTCCGGCTGATCACCAGCGAGAAGTCTGCCGGGGCGATGGAGAGCTTCTGTCCGATACGCAGCATGGGCCCCTGGAGATTGTTGGCCCGCATGAGGAGTTCCCCTGTAGTCTTGTTGCGGCTCGCAACCCGGCCGATGACGTCACCCTTCTGCACGATGTAGATCTGCTTTTCCGGCGCGGCCATCGTGGAAAGGATGATATCCGTATTGAGATCGCCCAGCAGGTTCTTCGCATCATCGATCTTCGACGATTCCGGATAGTGCTCAATGAAACTGTACAAAGCATCGCGCGCCTCTACGACCTTACCCGACTTGCGGACAGCGACACATTTGTTGAATTCCGGCACTGTGGGATCCGGCGGCGCGGGCGGCGGCGGCAGGTCCTTCTCCTTCTTCAAGGCGATCTGCGGCTGGATGAAGAACTTGTAGCCGACAAGCGCCGCTCCGCCAAAAACTGCGATGGTCAGAAATAGAATGATCAGTGCTTTCACGAGGCAGAATAGACGGTCGCCTGATGGCTTACCGGATTACAAAGCGAATGGGAAGCGGAAGACCAAGCATGCTCACAAGAGGCCGCGCTTGCGGAAATCTCCCATATTGCCGCCCGAGGATTCCTGGATCATGTCGGCCGCAAATTTCAGCAGACAGATCTCCCAGCCTTCATCGACTCCCTGGATGATGGCGCTGAGCGGATCATTGGAAGCTTCGACCTGGTCGCGCAAGCGGCCGACCACGTCCTCCAGCGGATCGTGCACGACTTCATTGGAGATGTCCGTTTTCCGGAATTGGAAACCGTATTTTAGGATGGCCAACTGCGGGGCATTCTCCTTCAGCCAGCCGGCGAAATCCTCCGCATTTTCGCCAAACCCCTCCACGAGCATGCGCTGGATATGCCCCGGGGTGATGATCTGCGGGCGCTCGGCGTGGAGCCGGCCGTCGCGCACCCGCACCTGGTTCACCTCGTCCATCAGCTCCGTGATCAAAAAGAAACGAAAGCTGGTGTCTCCAAAGGTGGCGATCCGCCTCTGCGGCGCGACGATGACCTGGGTATTCTCGATCGCGTATTGGATTGTGTCCTCGCTGAGGCGGCTCATTGAATAAAGAGGGTAACGTTACGATTCGTGGAACGCTGTGCAACGGTTTCTTTTGGCGGCGGCAGGTGCCACCCCTTTACAATCCAGTGCGCCGCCGCCTAAATTCGACGCCCTTGGACACTCCGAAGACACTCGCGATCATAGCTGGAAACGGCGTTTACCCCCAGGCCATGGCGCGAGCCGCCCGGGCCGCAGGGGTGCAACGACTGGCCGTAGCCGCGTTTCAAAATGAGACGGATCCTGCCCTGACGTCGCTGGTGGATGAAGTGGAATGGATGCGAGTGGGCCAGCTCGGGAAGATGCTCAACTTTCTCCAGAAATCCGGAGCCAGCCATGCCGTGATGTCCGGCCAGATCCACCCGAAGAACCTTTTCGATCTGCGCCCCGATATCAAAGCGCTCGTCGTGCTGGCTCGGCTCAAACGGCGGAATGCGGAATCCATTTTTGGCGCGATCGCGGATGAAATGAAAAACGTGGGTGTCGAATTGCTGTCTGCCACGACCTACATGGAGGAGCATCTCGCACCCGCGGGCCTCATCGCGGGACCGAAGCTGAAACCGCGAGAAGAGGAAGATCTTCGATACGGCTTCCACATCGCCAAGGAATCGAGCCGGTTGGATATCGGCCAGACGGTGGTAGTGAAGAATGGCACCGTGCTCGCCGTGGAAGCCTTCGAAGGCACGAATGCGGCCATCAAGCGCGGCGGCGAACTGGGGCGCAAGGACGCGATGATGGTGAAAGTTTCCAAGCCCAATCAGGATTTCCGCTTCGATGTCCCCGTGATCGGTCCCCTCACCCTCGATGCCGCGCGCGATGCGCGGCTGCGCGCCATCGGCGTGGAAGCAGGCAAAACGTTGCTCCTTGAAAAGGAAAAGCTCTCCAGTCTGGCGCAGGAATATCGTATCTCCATCTTTGGCCTAAACTCATGAGCGAATCTCATCTCCACTATCCGCAGCAGCCTTTCCGTGTCGGCGTGATCGGTGCAGGGAGCATGGGAAAGAACCATGCCCGCATCTTCGGCGAGCTGAAGGACTCCTATCTTTCCGCCATCCTCGATGAGCGCGCCGATGTCGCGCGGGAGATCGCGGCCAAATACCACGCACAGGCATTTGCGAATCTCGACGAGTTCACCAAATCCGTGGACGCAGCGACCATCGCCACGCCGACCGTCACACACTTTGCCATCGCCAAGCATCTGCTCGAGCACGGCAAGCATGTGCTGGTCGAGAAGCCCTTCGTGGAAACACCGGAGCAGGCGCGCGAACTGTGCGACCTCGCACAGCAAAATGGGCTCATCCTGCAAGTGGGTCACATCGAGCGTTTCAACCCCGTGATGTCTGCCCTCGAGGCGCGCCTCACGCGCCCGCGCTTCATCGAGGCCACGCGGCTCTCCCCCTACCCCGGCCGCAGTCTCGATGTCGGTGTCGTCCTCGATGTCATGATTCACGATCTGGAGATCATCCTGCATCTGGTGAATTCACCTTGGGTGCAGGTGGATGCCGTCGGCGTGCCGATTCTCAGCCACCGGGAAGACATCGCCAATGTCCGCATCCGCTTCGAAAACGGCTGCGTCGCCAACATCACGGCCAGCCGCATCAGCCAGGACAAGCTGCGCAAGATCCGCGTCTTCCAGCAGGATGCCTATCTCTCGCTCGATTACCAAAATCAGAGCGGCTATCTGCTCCGTCTCGCCCGTGAAGATGAGAAGGAAAGCTCGTTCCTCGGAAAAATCCTCGGCGTCGCAGCGGATGCGACGATCGTCACAGAGTTTGCCGGCAAGCGGATCGTGCGCGAGCCGGTCGAAGTGGAAAAGATGGAGCCGCTGAAGCGTGAGTTGGCCGACTTCATCGCCTGCGCGCGTGGGGGTTCGCAGCCAAAAGTGAGCGGACGCGAGGCCACCGCGGCGCTCGAACTCGCACTCGAAATCACGCGGCAGATCGAGCAATCCAAAGCCACCCCGATCCTGTGAAACTTTACTTCGTGGCTGGCGAAGCCAGCGGAGATGCACGCGGCGCCGAATTGATCCGCGCCTTGCGAGAACGGAATCCTTCACTGGAATTCTACGGTGCTGGCGGCCGCGAGATGCGGGCACTGATTGGCGATCATTTTGCCGACTGGGCGGATGAGGCGGTCATCGGCCTTTGGGACGTGCTGAAAAAGTACGGCTACTTCAGAGGGCAGTTCAATCGCATGCTGGCGGAGCTGGCCGTCGTTCAGCCCGATGCACTCGTGCTCATCGACTATCCCGGTTTCAACCTCCGACTCGCACGCGAAGCGCATCGGCGCTTTCCGAAGCTCAAGATCATCAATTACATCAGCCCCCAGGTCTGGGCGTGGAATCGCGGCCGCATCCCGAAAATGGCGCGTTACCTCGATCTCATGCTGTGCATCTTCCCTTTCGAGCAGCCGCTCTACGAGAAAAGCGGGTTGCACGCTGTCTGTGTCGGCCATCCGATGCTGGATACGCTCGCCGCCAAGAAGTCGGGCGTCTCCCGCGATCCGCACCTCGTTGGCCTTTTTCCCGGCAGTCGCAAAAAGGAAGTCCGGCGAATTTTTCCCGTCATGGTGGAAGCTGCAGTCCGGATGAAGAGCACCCATCCCGAGTTGCAATTCGAGGCCTCGGCGGCGTCGCATGAGCTCGCCGATTTCATGCTGGCCACGCTGGAGAGTCTGGGGCAGGACGCGGATTTTTGCCCGATCACCGTCCGCGCTTCACACGAATTGATGCAGCGGGCCATCGCCGGCATGGTCTGCTCCGGCACCGCCACCCTGGAGGCAGCCTACTTCGGACTGCCGCTCTGCGTTGTTTACAAGATCGCCTGGCTGACGTGGATCATCGCCAAGCAAGTCGTGCGGGTTCCCTTCATCGGCATGCCGAATGTCCTCGCGGGCCGTGAGATCGCTCGTGAGTTGCTGCAGAGCGAGGCCACCCCCGAAGCGCTCGCCCACGAGACTCTGCGCCTCGTCACAAACACGGAACATCGCGAAGCACTCCAGGCCGATCTCGCGAAGGTAATCGCCAGTCTCGGTGAACACGGCGCAGCCGCTCGCGCTGCGGATGCGATTCTGCAGGAGTTGCAATCCCCTGCGCGTACCTGATCGACTCTCTTCCCGATGGATCCGAACGAACTTTCCGCTCTCTGGTCGCCTTGGCGGGTCGAATATTTCAAGGCTGGCGCGACGCCGGATTTTCTCCTCGATGCCGCGCGCGCGACAGATGATGCCGCACATCTCGTGGTGGCACGGCGGACGCACACGTTTCTCATCATGAACCGCTATCCCTACGCGGTCGGACACCTGATGGCGGTGCCCTGCCGTAAGGTCAGCGATATCGCCGCGCTCACAGATCCCGAGAAGCTGGAGCTGTGGGAACTCGCCGAGCACGCCCAGACGCTGCTGCGCGAGACTATCCGCGCACAGGGTTTCAATGTCGGGCTGAACCTCGGCAAGTGCGCGGGCGCCGGCGTGGTTGATCACCTGCATCTGCACATCGTCCCGCGCTGGGAAGGCGACAACAATTTCATGCCGGTACTCGCCGACACGCGAGTCCTCCCCGAGGCGCTCGATGCGCTGTATCAAAAGCTCGTCGCCACGCGCGACCGACTGGCCGGCTAAATGGACGAGCAAGCTCTCCACGACGGCATTGAACGGATGCGGACCGAAAGTGGCAGCGAAGCCATCGGCGTCCACGTCTTCGACTGCGAGACTGAGCGCACCTTTTCTCACGATGGCGACCGCTGGTTCCACGCCGCGAGCACGATGAAAGTGGGCGTGTTGATCTCGCTCTTTCACGCGGCCCATACCGGCCGCGTACGGCTTAATGACCGGCTGCACGTGCGCAACCGCTTCCGCAGTATCGTTGATCGTTCCATCTTCCGCGTGCAACGTGACCGCGATGCGGATGCCGGGGTGCATCGCCGGGTCGGGCGCTCGATGAACCTCCTCGAGCTGGTTGAGCCGATGATCACGCGCAGCAGCAATCTCGCGACGAATCTTCTGCTCGAATTCCTGACACCGGATTTCGTGCAATCGACGCTCGGCACGGCAGGCATCGACGGTGTGCGCATCTTGCGCGGTGTGGAGGATAATGTGGCCTTCGATAACGGCATCAACAACACGCTCACGGCCCAAGGGCTCGTCGGCCTGTTTCGCCTGCTGCGGGAAGACCGTCTTTTCACCGAGCCGGAGCGCCGGCAGATGCTCGACATCCTCTTTGCCCAGGAATTCAACAGCATGATCCCGGCCCTGCTTCCGCCTTCCACCCCGGTCGCACACAAGACGGGCGAGATTTCCACCTGCACGCACGATGCCGGGCTCGTGCTGCCACCGGGCCGCCGCCCTTACGCTGTGGCGATCCTCACCCAACACCCAGCCGGGCTCGACAACACACAGAAGACCGTGGCGAAGGTGTCGCGGATGGTCTACGAGTTCATTACCGTATGAAAGTCGTCGATGGCCTTACTCTTTCCGCCGAGCATCGGGCATTGCTGCGCCCCGGCGAAATGCTCGAGGCCGGCGCTGGTGAGGCGCATCGTCTGCCCCGGTTTTTCTACGAGATCGAATCGTGGCGGCATGCCAAGGAGTCAAGGCTCACGCCTCACTTCTCAATTTCCGAATTGATCACCGTCGACTGCCGCGAAGTGGATCTACTACTGCACAGCTTCCCGCACTATGTGCCCTGCGCGGTTACCGTGCTGGCGCGCTATCTCGAGGATTTTCGCCAACGCGTGGAAGCGCCGGTCTGCGTCGCCGTCAACGGCGGCTACCGCTCTCCCGCCCATCGTCTCACGGGCCAGGCCAATCCGCACATGTGGGCGACTGCAGCGAATATCTATCGCATCGGCGAAACGTGGCTGGACTCGCAAAAGGCGATCGAGCGTTATGCCCAGATCGCCAAGTCGCTCGGCCCCGAGGTGTATGTGCGCCCTTACGGTTTTGCGCCGGGAGAAACTGACGACCATCTGCACGTGGATCTCGGCTATCTACTCGCCACACCACGGGGCTACACTGAGGCCCAATGACCGCACCCCATGTCGACCCCGCGCAAACTTCCCAGCTTCCCTCGCCGCCTCGTCGCACGGCGCGCCGGGCCAGTGCCCGTCATCGGGCTCGAGGCGGAGTTTACGCTCTACGTCGATGATGTGAAGTGCCTGCCCGAAGAGGTCTTCGGCACGGCGCAGAAATTCGTGCGACAGAAAATGCTGCCGCGGAAAGGACGCTCGTTCCAATTGCCCGTCGGCGGCGCGGTGTACTTCGACACCGGCGTCATCGAGGTCGCCACCCCCATCATCGAGATCGAGGCCGGCTGCGCGGCCCGCGCTGGCCGCACGCTATGGGAGCAGATCGAGTTCGTGCGCGGTGAACTGGACGCTTGGGAAATCGCCCATCAGCAACGGGTGCGACTCGAGGGCTTCAGCACGCATTACAATGTCTCCGTACCCGTCGACCGCGCGCTCGGTCCGGCTCGCCTGCGGCAGGTCTCACGCATGCTCACCTATCTCCTGCATCCGCCGGTGATGCTGCTCGCGGCCAACAAGCTCAGCACCGGCGTCGGCGTGCGCCCACGGGGCGACCGGCTCGAAGTCACCGCGGACTTTACTCCTGATCCTGATCTGATGATTGCCACCACCTCGCTCATCACGGGGATCATTCTCTCCGTGCTGGACTGGCCGGTGCACAGCGTCTCGGAAATCAAGCGGCGTGGCATCCCGATCATCGCCGGCTTCTCGCCGTGCAAGCATACTTCCCGCCAGGGCTTTCTCGCCCGCCACTTCTGCTTCCCTCGGAATCCCTTTGCCGCGGATGTTGATGAACCAGACTGGCGCCTGGTCGACGGCCGCCACCGCAGCCTCCGCCAGATCGCACTCGAGATCGCGGAGCCTTTCCGCCATGCGATACGCGCTGTCACGGACGAAGATGCCTTCACTCATGTCTTCGAAGTCCTCTCCGGGCGCGCCCGCTCGCTGCTCGACTTTCCCACC
>JBGGMZ010000364.1:0-4838 GCA_041287745.1 Chthoniobacter sp.
AAGAAGACGAATCTTTCCTGCTTTCCTGCTTTCCTAATTTGCACCGCTTATCCGGAAGTTCCTTTTGGCAGATGCTCTACACCGCCTGCGCGCGGCTTTCACTCATCATCTCATCCAGGCAACTGCGCACGTGTGCGGCGAGGTCGCTAGCCGAGCACGGCTTCGGCAGAAACTTTCTTCCGCGACCGAGGGGCAACTGATGATCGACCGCATCGGCGCTGTAACCGCTGCAGTAGAGGACCGGCAGCGAAGGCTGGCGTGCGATGAGCACGTTGGCCAGTTCGCGGCCGGACATTCCCGGCATGACGAGGTCGGTCAGCAATAGATCCACCTGGGTAGCGGGATCCTCCCATTTCTCCAAGGCCACCGCTGCGGACTCCGCATCGATCACGCGATAGCCGAAGCGTTGCAGAACATTGCGAGTCAGCGTGCGCACCATCGGTTCATCCTCCACGAGCAGGATGGTTTCCGACCCACCGCGAACCGACGTGATCGGGCGAGCCGGCGCCTTGCGGGGCGCGATCGCGGCGCTGGCCGGCAGATAGATGCGAAATGTCGTTCCCACGCCCGCTTTGCTTTCCACATCGATCCAGCCGTGGTGCTGCTCGACGATGCCGAAGACGATGGCGAGCCCGAGGCCGGTGCCGCGCCCGATCTCCTTGGTGGTGAAGAAAGGCTCGAAAATTCGCGAGAGATTCTCCGTCGCGATACCGCTGCCCGTGTCGCTCACCGCGAGGCAGATGAAATGGCCCGGGGCCATGCCGGGTTTGACCGCCGCATTCTCCGCATCGATTTCCACCGTCTCCAGGGCGACCGTGAGTCGGCCACCGGCAGGCATGGCATCCCGCGCATTCACGGCGAGATTCATGAGCACCTGCTCCATCATCCCGGGGTCGGCATTCACCAGTGGAAGCTCTGGCGCGCAGCGGCTTTCCATGTGGATGTCTTCGCCGAGCATGCGCAGCAGCAGCTTGCTCATTGAGTTCACGATCTCGCCCAGGTCGAGCTCGCGGGTCTGTTTTACGCTGCGACGGCTGAAGGTGAGCAGTTGCCGGGTGAGATGCGCGGCGCGGT
Organism: Chthoniobacter sp.; assembly: GCA_041287745.1. Taxonomy (GTDB): domain Bacteria; phylum Verrucomicrobiota; class Verrucomicrobiia; order Chthoniobacterales; family Chthoniobacteraceae; genus Chthoniobacter. Next base: position 1,075 of record JBGGMZ010000364.1, read on the forward strand.
CCACGGCGGTCATGATGTCGCGGATGCCCTCCCGCACACTGCCTTCCTCCGGGACCGTGTCCAGCAGCAGCGCCGACTGCATCTGGATGGCGGAGAGCACATTGTTGAAATCGTGCGCAATCCCGCCGGCCAGCCGTCCGATCGCTTCCATCTTTTGCGATTGGCGCACCTGGTCCTCGAGCTGCCGCCGCGCCGTGATGTCCTCCGCCACGCCCACCATCCGGTAGACGCGCCCGTGCGCATCCCGGATGGGGAAGGCGCGATCGTGAATCCATCGCACCGCGCCGTCGGGCCGCTCGATGCGATACTCCATGTCGTACTCGCCGGCGAACTGGAGCCGGGAGCGCGCCGCGCTGGCGCGCAGACGGTCCTCGGGATGGATCGACTCGATCCACGATTGGGGAGACTCGTAGAGACCCTTGCGACTGCGCCCCCAGATCTTCTCGTATGCCGGGCTGATGTAGATCGTCCGGTCGTGAGTCACATCGACCAGCCAGAAGACTTCCTCGATGCTTTCCGCCACCTGCCGGAATCGCTGCTCGCTCTCGCGCAGCGCCTCCTCCGCACAATTGCGCTCGCTCACATCGCGCACCACGGAGATCACATAATGACGGTCGAGCGAGATGTAGTTCGCATTCACCTCCACGGGGAAAGTGGAGCCGTCCTTCCGGCGATGCGTACCGACAAAGGCCTTGTACCCTGCCTCCCGCACCAGGTTCACCTGCGCCTCCCACCGGCCCGGCACGCTGAAATCGATGCCCACTTCCAGATCCGGCACATGCATGCGGAGATATTCCTCGCGGCTATAGCCGTGCACCTGGCAGGCACGTTCATTGACATCGAGGAAACGTCCTGTATCCGGGTCCACGACTTCGATCGAGTCCGTGGCGCGATCGACCAGCGCGCGAAAAAGTTGGAGCGCCTCTTCCACGCGCTTCGCTTTCGTGATGTCGACGGTGATGCCGCGCAGTTTGGCTGTGCGCTCATTTTCCACCACGACCTTCACCAGATCCTGCAGCCAGACCAGCCGCCCATCTGCCGTGCGCATGCGGTAGGAAAAGTCGTGATCCCGCATTTCCGTAGTGGCGCGCTGGCAAATCTCGATCACCCGATCCCGATCCTCCGGGTGCAGTTGATCGCGCCAGAAATGCGGATCTTTCAGCCAGCACTCGACTGGATAGCCCAGCAGCCGCTCCGCCTGCGGGCTCACCAAGGTGAAGCGCGATGCCGATACATCGAATTCCCACACGATCCCGTCGATGCTGTTTACGAGGGAGACATAGGCCTGTTGCGATTGCTGGAGATTGCGCGAGGCGATCAGGCTGGTCAGCGAATCCGTCAGCCGCCGGCCGATCGCGCGGAATACATGTTCTTCCTCCGCCGTCCACTCGCGGGCGTGCGAGCACTGGTGCAGGCCGAACATATAGGGCTCGTCCGCTTTGGGATAGAGGGCCACGGCCATCACCGACCGGATTTGATAGTCCTGCGCCACGGGCATCATGGGATAATCGATCCCCGGCCGGAATCGAATCACGCCATTGGTTTCCCGCACCTTGGTCATCACCCGGGCGATTCCCTCATCCATCGGAAAGTCGCCGCCGTGGGCGAAGCCGCCGGGATACTCCGGCCGCGTCCGCTCCATCGGCACGCGCCACGTCGGCGCCGCCGGGTCGCAGGGGTAGACAAGCCAGGCACGGTCGCACCCGAAGATCGCGAGCAGCGTCTCCAGCACATTGCTCATCATCTCCTCCGGGTTGGTCGCGCGCAGGATGGCGCGATTCACCTGATCCATGGACTCGAAGAAGCGCAAATGGGCGAGGCGCTCCGCTTCCCCCCGCTTGAGCTCCGTGATGTCGATGTGGCTGCCCACCATGTGCGTCTGCTTGCCGTCCTTGTCGTTAAAGACATCGCCCTGCGCGAGGATCCAGCGCCACGAACCGTCCCGATGCCGCAGGCGAAACTCCACTTCGTAGGCGGGATCCTGCTTCGCAAAATAGTCCGCCAGGCGTTGCTTCACCCTGGGCAGGTCCTCCGGATGCACACGGGTTTCCCACGCGCTGAACTCATTGGGGATTTCCTCGGCGCTATAGCCGAGCTGGCGTTTCCATTCGTCGGAAAATTTGACGGCATTCGTCCGCAAATCCCACTCCCAGAGCCCTACCTTTGCCGCCCGTACAGCCATCTGCAGATGGGCTTCTCTGCGATTTGAAATATTCATGACCTCGGTATGCACGCTCCCGCTGTGCAGTGCTCCACGGCCACGTGAGAAGCATTTCGGCACCGAAAATCGGGAACTCGGGGTCAAAGCACCTCTTGCGTGTAGTGGTGCTCTTGCGGGATGCGTAATTTTACCCAACTGCGCGATGGTAGCCAGAAGAAAATGCGAGAGTGCCTGAGGGGATGAGGAAGAGTTTACTTTCCTAGCCGCACCGGAATGGCGGATCTCGCTATCCGCATTCAATCCTTTCCTCATTCGGAACGGTGCAGTTAAGCCACGGATGGACACGGATGAAACACGGATGAGGAAAGGGAAGCGGAGAGGAGACGAAATCCGTTCACCAAAGGTGAGTGCTACGGCACATCCCTTTGTCACCTTGGATCGCTCAATCCGTGTTTCATCCGTGTTAATCCGTGGCTAATTCAATTGCAGCGATACGGGTCACGTCGCCAGCGTCCGAAGCACCTCCGCGGCGATTTCGAAGCAACGCAACCGCGCGGAATGGTCGAAGATTTGCGCCGTCACGATGAGTTCGTCGGCGCCCGTGTCCGCGATGAGCCCGGCGAGTTGTTCGCGAATTTTCTCCCGCCCACCCACGGCCGAGCAGCGCGTCATACGATGCACGTAGGCTTCCTCGGCGGCAGTCCATTGCATCGCATCCACCGGAGGCCGGAGCTCCGAACGATTGCCGCGCACCATGCCGAGGAAAGCCTGCTGCAGTGAGGTGAAGAGGCGTGCGCCTTCCGCATCGGTGTCCGCGGCGAAGACATTCACGCCTACCATCACGTGGGGTTTTTCCAGTTGCGCCGACGGTTGGAAATGCTCGCGGTAGAGAGTCAACGCCTGGAGCAGAAAATCCGGTGCAAAGTGGGAGGCGAAAGCGAAGGGCAGCCCGAGCTGCGCCGCCAGCCGTGCGCTGAAATCACTCGAGCCCAGCAGATAGATCGGCACATTCAGCCCGGCACCGGGAATGGCCCGCACCGTCTCGAACGGCGACGCCGGCGCAAAGTAAGACCGCAGTTCTTGCAAGTCCTGCGGAAAGGTATCGCCGTTGCTGCCCAGCCCGCGCCGCAGTGCCCGCGCCGTATTTTGATCGCCCCCTGGCGCACGCCCCAGCCCGAGATCGATGCGCCCCGGGTAGAGCGACTCCAGCGTCCCAAATTGCTCCGCGATGACCAGTGGCGCATGGTTCGGCAACATGATCCCGCCCGAGCCCACGCGCATGCGCTGCGTGCCGCCGGCCACATGCCCGATGAGCACGGAAGTCGCCGCGCTGGCGATGCCCGGGATATTGTGATGCTCGGCCAGCCAGTAGCGATGGTAGCCCCACCCCTCCGCATGTTGCGCGAGATCCAGCGTGCGGCGAAACGTTTCGTCCGCCGTCCCGCCTTGGATGATCGGAGCGAGGTCGAGCAGGGAATAGAGTGTCATGATGCGGGTGGATCAATGTAGCCGTCCCGCGCAGACAACGCAAAAAATGGGGCCGTTCGCAGGGGCGCCAGTCGGCGAAATCCGTTGTGAAGGAAAATTAGCCACGGATAAGCAC
>JBGGMZ010000365.1:0-14125 GCA_041287745.1 Chthoniobacter sp.
GCATCTTGTTGGCATTCCAGCGCGGCACCGTGGGCAGGGCGCCATCAGCTTTCGAAACCCAGGCCTCCATCTGAGTGACCTTGTCCAGCCGCACCGGGCGGCCCGACATCATGAAGACATCGCCGATCTTGAGCATGCGGATGAACGATTCCTCCACGCTCCCGAGGTTCTTGTTCTTCAGGCGCACCTGCACCTGGCCGACATTGGGGATGACGCCGATGTTTTGCAGGAACTCCCGGCGCACGCGGCCCTCGCGGGTGCGGAAGCTTTCTTCATCGAGCTCGATCTTGCCGAAGACCTCGCTGTAGCGCTGGCGCAGCGAAGCGCCGCCCCCGGCGAGATAGTCGAGCACATCGCTAAAGATCTGCTCTTCGAGATCGCGATAGGGGTAGGCGCGTCGGATAAGCGCCAGCGCTTCCGTGCGCGACCACTCCTCCGTACAACCCATGCTAACGACGTGCTGGGCGAGGACGTCGAGCGGCGAATCGGGGATGCGCACATTGTCGAGCTGGCGGGCGCGCGAGAGGAGCACCGTGGCGCAGGATTCCACGAGATCGCTGATGTTGGTGGCCATCAGGATGCCGCGGCTGACCGACTTGATATTGTGCCCCGCGCGTCCGGCACGTTGCAGCGCCTTGCTCACGCCCTTGGGCGTGGACATCATCACCACGAGGTCGACGGAGCCGATGTCGATGCCCATCTCGAGACTGGTAGAGCAAACCACGGCGCGCAGTTCGCCCCGCTTGAGCCGATCCTCTACGTCGCGCCGCACATCGCGCTCCAGCGAGGCGTGGTGACACTCGATGACGTCGGCGAGATCGGGAAACTTTTCGCGCAGCCAATAAGTCGTCGCCTCAGCACCGGAGCGGACATTGCAAAAGACGAGCGTCGTCTGGTGCTTGCGGATGAGGTCGCCCAACTCTCGGATCATCCGCTGACCGGTGTAGCCAGCCTCGGGGTAGGGGTTCTTCCGCAGCGGCGTGTGCACACTGAGCTTCACCTTCTTCGAGCTGGAGACATCGAGCGTGGTGCAGACGCCGTGGGTGCCCACGAGGAAGCGCGCAACTTCATCCATCGGCGCGATCGTCGCGGAAAGCCCGATGCGCTGCAGCTTGCCTCCACAATGCTCCGCCAACCGCTCGATGCTCAGCGCGAGATGCGCTCCCCGTTTATTCTCCGCCAGGGCGTGAATTTCATCCACGATGAGCCAGCGCACGCGGGAAAGATGGGGGAGCCATTTTTGCTGGCTCAGCATCACACAGAGACTTTCCGGTGTGGTCAGCAGAATGTGCGGTGGCTTCGTGTATTGGCGCGCCCGTTCGCTCGAAGTCGTGTCTCCGGAGCGCAGTTGGACGCGAATGGGCGGCTTGTCGCCATAGAGTTCGCGCAAGGGGGCGTGCAGGTTCTTCTCCAGGTCATAGCTCAGCGCTCGGAGCGGCGAGACGTAGACGCAATGGATGGTGTCCCGCAGCTCGCCCCGGGAGTGGAGTTGCACCAGCTCGTCGAGCACCCCGAGGAAGGCGGCGAAGGTCTTGCCCGTGCCGGTGGGCGAGGCGAGCAGGATATTCTCCCCACGGGCGATGCATGGCCACGCCGCCTCCTGCGCCGGTGTGGCGCTGCCGTAACGATCCGCAAACCACGCAAAGGCGGAGAGTTGGGCGGAAGATTCGACAGGCATGGAGTTGGAAAATCGGCGGGTCTTCGCTACAGTCAACTCCGTCCCCAATTCATGAAGATTTCGCTGCTCTGTTTGATGGTCCTGATTCTCTCGGTTTTGCCGTCGAAAGCGCAGCCGGAATTCCGCGGCGCTTGGGTGGCTACGGTTTTCAATCTCGACTGGCCGTCCAAGGCCGGCCTGTCCGCCGCCGAGCAGAAGGCCCAGCTGCGCGACATCCTCGATCGCGCCCAGCAGTTGAAGCTGAATGCCATCCTGCTGCAGGTTCGGTCGGTCTCGGACGCGTTTTACAACTCGAAGAAAGAGCCGTGGTCGACCTTCCTCAGTGGGAAGCAAGGCGTCGACCCCGGCTACGATCCGCTGGCCTTTGCCATCACGGAGGCGCATGCGCGCGGTATCGAGTTGCACGCGTGGTTCAATCCTTTCCGCGCGGGCACCTCTGCAAAGGGAATCTACGCCGCGAATCACATTACTCGCACGCACTCGGACTGGATCCGGCCGTATGGCACGCAGTTGTGGGTCGACCCGGGTGAACCGGAGGCACGCCGCTATATTCTCGATGTGATCATGGACGTAGTGAAGCGCTATGACATCGATGGCGTGCACATCGACGATTATTTTTACCCGTATCCGGTGAAGGGCACTGAATTCCCTGATGATGCAACGTGGCAGCGCTATGGGCAGGCGAGCGGATTGGTGCGCGCGGACTGGCGTCGCGACAATATCAATCGTTTCGTTGAGTCGATGTATCGCGCGATCAAAGCGGAGAAGCCGTCGGTGCGCGTCGGGATCAGCCCTTTCGGTATCTGGCGGCCAAAGGTGCCCGCGACGATCGAAGCGCAGCTCGATGCCTACGGCCAACTCTTTGCGGATGCCCGCTACTGGCTGGCGCAGGGCTGGTGCGATTACCTGGCGCCGCAATTGTATTGGGGCGTCGAGCCGGCGAAACAGAGCTTTCCCGTGCTGCTCCAGTGGTGGCGCGAGCAGAGTCGTGCGGGGCGTCCCATTTGGCCGGGCATTGCCACGGAGCGAATCGGCAACCAGTTTCAAGTCGGCGAAATCGCGCGGCAGATCGCGCTCACGAGGCAGGGCATGCCGGCCAATAGCGCGCCCGGAAACATTCAGTGGAGCATGAAAGCGCTCATGCGCAATCAAGGCGGTGTCGGTGACTCGCTCAAGCGCGACGTTTATAGCGAACGCGCCGAGTTGCCGCGCCGGTAAAAATCATGGCGCGTGAACTCTGGCACGCCGCGCTCGAGGAGCCCTGCCCGTATCTCGCGGACCTGGAGGCGACGACCGATTACCGGATCCTCACCGACGTCACCCCGGAAGAGCATGAGGAGATGATCATTCGCGGCTGGCGGCGTTTCGGAATGCAATACTTTCGCCCGAAGTGCGCGGGGTGCATGGAATGCGTATCCCTGCGCGTGCCGGTCGCCACGTTTCAACCGACGAAGAGCCAGCGGCGGGCGTGGCGAAAGTCGGAGCATCTGCGGGTGAAGATCGGTCCGCCGCAGGCAAGTGAGGAACGTGTGGAGCTGTTTCATGCCTGGCACGCGATGCGCGAGGAGACGCGCGGCTGGAAGGCGACTACCATGACACTGCGCGAGTATGCGCTAACTTTCTGCACGCCCAATGCGTGCGCTCGTGAGATGGCCTTCTATGAAGAGGGCCGGCTGGTCGCGATTGGTCACGTCGACGTGACGCCGCAGGCCATCAGCTCGATCTATTTCTTCTATCATCCGGATGTGAGGCGGTGCTCCCTCGGTGTGGCCAGTGTGCTCTTCGAGATCGAATCGGCGCGACGGTTGGATTGCCCCTACCTCTACCTTGGATATCGGGTCAGTGGTTGCCCCTCGACGGCCTACAAATCCCAATACGGCCCGCACGAGCTGCTGCACGGCCGGCCGGAGATGGATGAAATGCCGGTGTGGCGCTGAGCGCTCAAACTCGTCCTACACCTTCGTCGCATCCATTTGCGCGAGGCAGTGGAGGAGATACGGCAGAAGCTGCTTCTTGCGGGAGACGACGCCGGCGAGCTCCCACACGTGCGGGCTGCGTTGCGGGTAGTCGATCTTCTGCAAAAACGCATCCGCGCCCTGCACGAGCAGCAGCGACGACTGGTCGTTGATATCGGTCACGAGCAGTGCGGCAAAGAGAAGGCCTTCGCGTTTGCGAAAGACATCGAGAGCTTCGAGCAAGGCGTCGCTCTTCTCGTTGAAATGTGCGAAGGAGAGTTCCTCGATCTGCGCCACACTGAAGCGGTGGTCGTTTTCCTCATACGGCTTGCAGTCCGCATTGATGGCCTGATCGGGGGTCATCGTTAGCAATGGCGAACCCACGCTGAAGATCTGCTCGGCGAGATCATCCGGGTCCACCCCGGCGACTTTCGAGAGATAGTTGAGGAGATCGCAATCGGCTGGCGTGGTGGTGGGCGACGTGAGATTGAGCGTGTCGGAAACCATACCTGCCATGAGCAAGCCGGCGATATGCTGCGGAACACCGACGCCGAGCTGCCGGTAGCACATGGTGACGATGGTGCTCGTGGAACCCACCGGGTTGTTCCAGAAAAGAATCGGTGTGTCGCTGGAGAAACCGCCCAGCTTGTGGTGATCGAGGATCTCGATGATCGGCACTTTCTCGGCACCGCGCACGGCTTGGGCGAGTTCGTTGTGATCGACCAGGATGAGCTGGCGTGGGATGTCCTTGAGAAAGTCGGATTTCGAGAGGATGCCGACGAGCTTGCCGGTCTCGTCGATCACCGGAAAAATGAACGCGGCACTTTGCGCGGCGAGTTGGCGCGCATCCTCGAGCAAAGTCTCGGGGTGGAAGCTACGGTAATCCGTCTCGATCATGCGCTCCACGCGCACGGCGCCACGGGCGAGCAGCACGCTGGTCGCGGTATCGTGCGGCGAGCTAATGATCGTCACGCCCGCCGAACGCGCCTTGGCGCGAATCTCCTCGTCGATGGGCAGACCGCCCGTGACCACGATCGCGTGGACTTTCGCGTCGATGGCCATTTCCTGGATGTGCGGCCGGTCACCCACGAAGAGCACCACGTTGCGATCCGCATAGCGCTTCAAGCGCGGGAAGAACGAATCCTGCGCCATCGCGCCGACCATGAGGAATTGCTCTTCCGTCTTCGCGGAGAGCGAACCGGTAACCAGCGCCCCGCCGAAGGTGGTGACGATGTCCGCCAGCGACGCGATGACGATCCGCGTGCTTCCGGCTTCCTCGCGTGGTGGGAAGAGGTGATGGCTCACCATGAAGGCGCTGAGCAGGCCGAGGCAGCAGTTCTTTTCATCCACCACGGGCAGGCCGCGCAACCGCTTTTTCTCGATGAGCTGCAGCGCATCGTAGACCGGCGAATCCGCCCGCACCGAAATGACTCGCGACTCCATCACATCGCTCACCCGCGGCGAGAGATCGTTGATGAGCATCGGCGCCTCGACGCCGAATTTATTGAGAACGAAATCGATGCGCTCGTTGGTGTTGCCGGCGCGGGCAGCAACGACGTTTGACTGACCGTTCAGTCGCTTGAGTTCGGCGTAGGAAATGGCGGCGCAAATCGAATCCATGTCCGGATTCTTGTGGCCAATAACGATCGTCTGCATCGCGGCGGAAGATGAACGTGACGTAGCGGAACGCAAGTCCCGAGACTGCCTATCCCCGTGAAGATTGCGTGATTCCTGGGGTGACTAGAACATTCCGGGGGTGCCGCTGTCCACACCTCGACGGAAGCCGCGCTCACCAGTCGTCTCTTTGCCCACCAGCCCGTGCTTGAGCTGCTCCATTTTCCGGCGGTCGGTCGCACTGGTCGGGTCGTAAGTGGTACCGTTGCGGGCGCGAAAAAGCTTTTCCAAGTGCCCGTCGCGCGGTGCCGGTTCATTGGCCTGCTGCACGGGATCAATCGTGGCGGGCGGCGACCAGAAAGAATTCAGGCGGGGGGACTCCGGAGCGAAAGCGGCGACCTCCGGGAGCGGTTGCGGTTTCGAGGCGCTGGCTGTGGCGGTGGAAGGCGTGTGCTGAATCTTCGTCACGGCAGTGTGAGCGACCGGTGCATGCACGGCGGTCTTTTCGACCACGGGCGGGCGATACGTCACCACTGCTTTGGTGGCTTGGGCCGGCGCCGGTTTCACCTGTGCGATCTTTGTTACTGGCTGCGGGCGGTCAGTCACTTGGGCTTTTGGCTGGCTGGCTTGGGAAAGCCCGCCGCGGAATTGCACCTTGTTCTGAGCCGTGCGATGGGGCGTCACCACTTCCTTGTTTCCGCCGTGAGCCGGGTAGTGCTTCTGCTCGATGACCTCGGCTTTGCGCCGGGCGTAGAAGGAAAGCTGTGCGTTCAGATCCCCATTCGGCAGCCAGAAAGGCGTCGCCGTACGGTCATCCTTGAGCCACCAAGGGTAGTGCGAATCCGCCTCGTCACGATAGACGACGGCCGTGCGCGTGCCCACCGCTTCCTCATAGTGGCCGGTATAATAACGGTACTGGTAGGTCACCACGTAATGTTCCACGCCCTGATTGAGCAGCACCTCATGCAGTTTTTGCGCATAAGAAGCCGAGGGATCGGCTTGGCGGAAGGAATCTCCCGGACGCACGCTCATCACGGAATCCCAGGTTTTCGATTTCTCGAAAACCTGACAACCTGTGAGGCTTAGACACAGGGCGAGGGAAAGAGCGAGGGGCTTCTGCATGACAATGGGCAAGGGTAAACGACCAGCGGGTCCGGGCGGCGTACAGGAAAACCGCCCCCGCCTCAACCATAAACTGCAGGGTCTCTCTCCGAAGACTTACGTAGCCGGCCTTCTTTTCTCTAGAGGAAGCCCAGGCGATTCTTCCAGATCCACGTCTCTGCTTTTACAGTGAGTTCAGCAGTGTTAAACGGCTTGGGCAGGAAATCATTCCCCCCGCTGAGACTGGCCTGCGCTCGTTGGTCGAGCGTATTGGCCACGGTGAGGAAAATGACCGGCGTCTTCCGGTAGCGATCCTTCCCGCGCACGCGGTCACAGAGAGTCGGGCCATTGACATCCGGCAGACCGACATCGAGCAGCAGAAGATCGTAGTCTTCCTTCTCGATGAGCGTTTCGGCAGTCTTACTGTCCGAGCAGGTGGTGGTGGGCAGTTGCGCCAGTTCCAGCGTGGCGGCCAGGGTGTGGAGAAGATCGTCGTCGTCGTCCACCGCCAGCACCTTGGGATGGGGGAGGCCTTTGGCCCGGTCATGATGCCGTGGGTCCAGCAGGCTGGAAACCAGTTCGGTCGCTTGGGAGAGCGTCTGGATTTGCGCGGGTGTAGGGCAATCCGGCTTGATCACGCACTCTTGCAGCAGCGCCTCCATTGCCAGGCTGATCCGCATGATGGGATGATTGCCGAGGACTGATGATGCCTGGGCGAGTTTGTTGCCCTGGGTCGCCAGCTGAGCGCGTGCTCCCTTGTCATTGATGTTGTGGCTGAGGCGATTCAGCGCCATCGAGAGCGCCTTCAGCGGCACGGCGATCGCCTGTAGCGCGGGGGGCATGGGAAGCGTAATCTTTTGCGTGGATTCCGTGGGCGAATCCGACGGGCTCAGCAGAGTCACCGTCGAGGTGCCGGTGGAGGCAGCCGTCGCAGTCGCTGATACCGTGGCCGTGGCGGCGGAAGCAGCCACCGTCCCGCTTCCGGGCGGATGCAAGACCGTCGTCTGTGCGAGTGAGGCCGAGCCCTCATCGCCAGCAGTCGGCGGAATGACTGCGGCGGGCGGCAGCGGCGTACTGCTATGGTTTGCCGGGGCATCCTCATTAGCCGCCTGCTGGCGCAGGTACTGCAACTCGCGGCTGTGGGTGACCTTCTCGGCCTGCATCAGATCGCAGGCCTGTCGGGCCGCATCGCGCTCGCGCACGGTTGCCGAAAGTTCTTCGCGGACCTTTTCCAGCTCCAGCCTCAGGCCGGCGCTCAGGTGGCGCAGGTCGTCCCGTTCGGCTACGATCGCTTTCAGCGTGTCGTTGCTGGCGGCAAAGGGGGTATTGTCCGCCTTCTTTGTTACGAGGCGGGCGCTGCTCAGGATATCGATCTGGCGCTGGAGGGCCACAATCTGGGCCGTCAAATCCGCATTCTCGCCGCGGACGAAAGCCAGGTCCTTTTCCATCTGGGAATTCGAGAGCCGCGGTAGCGCGGAGCCACCGGCAGGATCAAATTCGCATTGCACCGTACCAAAAGTCACCCTACAGGGCTGGCGCAGATGATAATCAATCACTGGCGATCCATCGACAAAGCTCAGGTTGGTCGATCCGAGATCGTGCAACCGGTAATGACCATCGTCCGCCATGACGATCTCGGCGTGATGCGCCGAGACACTGCGGTCGATGATTTGAATCGTGTTGTCCGGTCGGCGTCCGACCGTGATTTTGTCCGCCGTCAAATCGTGCGTGACTTCGCTCTGGTCAGGAAACTTGATGCGGAGGGTCGGCATGGGCTGGGTGATGGGTCTTCACGGGAACGATATCGTGAGAGAGCAAATGTAATGCCTATTACGCACAACTACTTGCCTCTCCGCAAGATTTGCCGGATGGTCCGGCCCCTTTTCTCATGATTGCGGAAATTCAACGCCGGCGGACCTTCGCCATCATCTCCCATCCGGACGCCGGAAAGACCACTCTTACAGAGAAGCTTCTGCTTTATGGCGGTGCGGTGCAACTTGCGGGTTCCGTAACGGCACGTAAAAATGCGAGAGCGACCACCAGCGACTGGATGGAGCTGGAAAAGCAGCGCGGTATCTCGGTTTCGAGTACAGTTCTCCAATTTGATTACCATGGCTACCGGGTTAATCTTCTCGATACCCCTGGTCATAAGGACTTTTCGGAAGATACCTACCGGGTGCTGACTGCAGTCGACGCCGTGGTCATGGTGATCGACGCCGCCAAGGGCATCGAGGCTCAAACCCGCAAGCTTTTCGAAGTCTGCCGCCGCCGGGGTGTGCCGATCTTCACCTTCATGAACAAGTGCGACCGGCCCACCCGGGATCCGCTCAGCCTGCTGGATGAGCTGGAGAGCGTGCTTGGCATCGGTGCCTTCCCGGTGAATTGGCCCCTCGGCACCGGCACCAGTTTCCGCGGCGTTTACGATCGACAGGAAAAGTCGGTGCACCTCTTCGAGCGCACCCCGCAGGGCGCCTACCGCGCCCCGGTGCAGGTCGGCTCGCTGGCCGAGCCGTTCGTCCGTGAAAGGCTCGACGATTCGGACTACGCCCGCGCAGTGGAAGAGCTGGAGATGCTCGACATCGCCGGCGTGGAGTACGACGCGCAGAAAGTCCACCACGGCACCCAGACCCCGGTCTTCTTCGGCTCGGCGATGAACAACTTCGGCGTGCAACTCCTCCTCGACGCCTTTCTCGAGCGCTCGCTGCCGCCCCAGCCCCGGCACGTGGGAGAGAAGGTCATCCCGCCTGAGATCGCCGCTTTCTCCGGCTTCGTATTTAAGATCCAGGCCAATATGGACCCGCGCCACCGCGACCGTATCGCCTTCGTGCGCATCTGCTCCGGAAAATTTAGCAGAGATATGACCGTCACCCACACGCGCACGGGCAAGAAGGTACGGCTGGCCAGCGCCCATCGACTCTTCGGCCAGGAGCGCGAGACGGTGGACGAAGCTTACGCCGGCGACGTCATCGGTCTCGTCGGCCATAGCGAGTTCGGCATCGGCGACACCCTCACTACCGATCCGTCCATCTCTTACAGCGAGATTCCGCGCTTTCCGCCTGAGTGCTTCGCCTTTCTGCACAATCCGAACCCCGGCAAGTTCAAGCAGTTCCGCCAAGGCGTGGAGCAGCTCTTGCAAGAGGGTGTGGTCCAGGTCTTCGACCTGCGCGATTCCGTCCAAAAGATCCCGTTGCTTGCCGCCGTCGGCCCGCTGCAGTTCGAAGTCGTGCAGTACCGCCTGGAGAGTGAATATGGCGCCCCCTCCCGACTGGAAAATGCCTCGTGGGATGCCTTCCGCTGGCTCCCGGGTGGTGTGGATGTGAAGACCGTGAAGCTTCCCACCAACTGCCGTCTTGCGAATGACGCCGCCGGCCTGCCCGGCGTGCTCTTTCCAAATGCGTGGACCCGGAAATACTTCAGCGAGCTGAACGCCGGCATGGAGCTCTCCGACCTGCCGCCGCAGGTATAGTATCTCAACTAGCTCAGGATCGGCTTCACCACGTTTCCGTGGACATCGGTCAGCCGGAACTGCCGGCCTTGGAAGCGGAAGGTGAGGCGCTCATGATCGATGCCGAGCAGGTGCATGACAGTGGCCTGGAAGTCGTGCACGTGGACGGGGTCTTTCACGACATTGAAGGCGAAATCGTCGGACTCACCGTAGCTGATGCCCGGCTTCACGCCCGCGCCGGCCATCCACGTGGTGAAGGCGTAGGGGTGATGGTCGCGGCCCCAGCGTTTGGTATCGTTGATGTCACCCTGGATGAACGGCGTGCGGCCAAATTCACCGCCCCAGATGACGAGCGTGTCTTCCAGCAGCCCGCGCTGCTTGAGATCCTTGACCAGCGCGGCACTCGGCTGGTCCGTATCGCGGCATTGGATCTGAAATTGCGTGGAGAGATTGTTGTGATGGTCCCAGCCGGCGTGGAAGCACTGCACGAAGCGCACGCCGCGCTCCACGAGCCGCCGAGCCATGAGGCAATTGTAAGCGAAACTGCCCTGGCGCATGACGTCGGGCCCGTACATCTCCAGGGTCTCGCGTGACTCCGTCTTGAAGTCGATGAGGTCCGGAACGCTGGCCTGCATCTTGTAGGCCATTTCGTATTGCGTGATGCGCGTCTGGATCTCCGGGTCGGCGAATTCCGCGTAGTGCTCTTCGTTCAGTCGCGCGAGATCGTCGAGCAGCCCGCGCCGCACTTCGCGCGACATGCCGTCGGGATTCGAGAGATAGAGTACCGGGTCGCCGCTGCCGCGGAAACGCACGCCTTGGAATTTCGACGGGAGGAAGCCCGAGCTCCAATAGAAGTCGTAGAAGATCTGCCCACACGAAGCCTCCTTGTCGCGCGAGGTCATGACGACGAAACCGGGTAGGTCATCACTCTCCGTGCCCAAGCCATAGGTCGCCCAAGCACCCATGCTGGGGCGGCCGGGTTGCTCCGCGCCGGTGAGGAAAAAGGAGATGGCGGGCGCGTGGTTCACCGCCTCGGTGTGCATCGACTTAATGAGGCAGATGTCATCGACGATCGACGCGGTGTGCGGCAGGAAATCGCAAATCCACGTGCCATTTTTGCCGTACTGCTTGAAGCCGGTGAAGTGAGGCAGCACGAGCTTCTGCTTCACGTTTTGCGTCATCGTCGAGAAGCGCTTGTCGCCGAGGATGGAGGCCGGAATTTCCTGCCCGCGGAACTGCTCCATCTGCGGCTTGTAATCGAACATGTCGAGGTGCGGTGGCGCACCATTCTGCAGCAGGTAGATGACGTGTTTCGCCTTAGGCGGAAAATGCGGGAGATCCGGCAGACCGCCGATACGATGACCTGCGTTGGTGCCGGTGGCCGGCGTGGCCAGACCATCGCGAGTGAGCAGATTCGCCAGCGCGAGACCGCCGATGCCCGTGGCCGTTTTGGAGAAGAACTGGCGGCGGGTGAGGTAAGCGGCGCGCTGGAGGTCGGGGGACATGTGGAAAACGAGTGCTGCTGAGTTAATCAGCTCGCTGCGCAAACGCTATTTACGGGATCGCGTGAAAGGAAAGGCGACGAAAACAAAACGTCATGCTGAGCTTGCGAAGCATCTCTGACTTCTGCCTTTTCTGGCGCTTTGCGGCGGATTCAGTGAGCGCCTTCACGTAAAGCGGGTGTCCGGATGCGAGAATGAAATCAGAGATCCTTCGCAAGCTCAGGATGACCGCAGGAGGAAGGTGCGCGCTGCCTTCAACAGGCGCACGTTCGCGGTTTGCGATCACTTGGAGTCGGGCATTTCCGCTTCGGTGGTGTAGGTCTTGCCATCGGATATCACCCGCACCCAGCCGTTGATGCCAGTCACATAAGTCTTCGCCCCGACCGCGCGGAGGAGCGGCGTGCTCTTGAGCCCCTTCGCATAACGAGGAAAGACACTGGCGATCGATACCTCCGGATGGGTGGCCTCGGCAAATTTGGCGGTGCCGTGGATGCCGTGGCCCGGCGCGATGAGCACGTTGCATTTGAGCTTTGCCCGGTCGACCGACGGCAGGAGGCTGAGATCGATGTCTTCGCTCTGAATATCGCCGGGTAGATAGAAGACCACGTTGCCATGCTGAATGCGGATGCCGAGGGAGTTGGAATTGACCAGATAGTGGGCGGGTGGATCGTTGGGCGCCCGCACCACGCCTTCCGGATTGGCGAAGAAGGTCTTCGGCGGAGCGAGCACTTCCATCTGGAGTTGATCATCGAGCAGAAGATGGTCGCCGGTGTGGGCCTCGCGATAGGCACCGCGCTTTTTGAATTCATCCCGCAGCACGGAGTAGTGTCGCAGCTCACTGGAATAGTTGGCGTTGCTGATGCCCGGGAACTCATAGCCGGAATCGATCAGGTGTTTGATCGGGAAGTTGTCCTTCAACCAAATGAGACCACCGAAATGATCGTAGTGCGCGTGGCTGATGAAGACGCCTTCCAGTTCGGTGATGCCATGCTCCTTGAGGAAAGGCAGGATGAGGTCGCGACCGGTATTGAAGTCATTCACCCAGCCTTGCTCGGCGGGATAGCCGGAGCCTGTATCGTAGAGCCAGGTTTGTCCGCCCGGCAATTGCAGGACGATGGCCAGTCCGGCGCCGCGCTGGATATCGGGGATATTGAGGACGGTGAGTGTGAACTTCCCGTCGGCGGCGAAGGAGACGCTTGCGAGAGTGAGCAGGCACGCCATGAGCGTGCGAAGGAGATATGGGGAGAGTCGCATGGAACGTTAACCGCCGGCCGCGCTATTCCTTCGTGAGAGTCTCATCGAGATTGAGCAGCAGCAGGGCAAGGCTGGTCTGGGCGGCCAGCTCGGGCGCGGCGAGATTGGCGTCCGGCTTGGATTCGCCGGTGGCGATGACCTTTTTCGCCGATTCCACGTCGCCGGAATATTGCTGGCGAAAGTGCGCGAGCGAAGCGGCGAGCAATGCAGCTTCCTTCTCCGTGGGCTTGCGCGATGTGCAGAGGCGGAAGCCGTAGGCGAGGCGTTCTGCATCGTCGCTGCCGCCTTGCTTAAGCATGCGCTCGGCGAGGGCGCGAGCGGCTTCGACGTAAGTGATGTCATTCAGCGTGACCAGCGCGTGCAGCGGGGTATTCGTGCGGCCGGATTTCACGGTGCACTGCTGGCGGTTCGCCACGTCGAAGAAAAGCGTGGGCGCCACGATGCGCCGCCAGAAAATATAAAGGCTGCGGCGATAGAGCGCCTCGCCGTGATCTTGGGTGAACTTGATCTGCCCGAAGGTCGCATCCTCCCAGATATTCGCGGGCTGATAGACCTTCACCGGTGGGCCGCCGAGCTTGTCGACGAGCAGGCCGGAGGCGGCGAGCGCCTGGTCGCGCAGCATCCAGCTCGGAATGCGAAAACGCGGGCCGCGAGCGAGAAGCTTGTTCTCCGGGTCGCGCTCAGCCATGCCGGCGGGGACGATGGACGATTGCCGATACGTGGCGCTCGTGACGATAAGCCGCATCAGGCGTTTCACGTCCCAGCCGCTGTCCACGAAATCGCGCGCCAGCCAATCGAAGAGCTCGGGATGCGTGGGCTTCTCGCCCTGCACGCCAAAGTCCTCGGTGGTTTTCACCAGCCCGCGGCCGAAGAACATCTGCCAGTAGCGGTTGATCGTCACGCGGGCGGTGAGCGGATGCTCCGGCGAGACAAGCCAGCGGGCGAGGGCGAGGCGATTGTTGGGCACATCGGCGGGAAGCGGCGGCAGCACCGCGGGTGTGCCATGCTCGACCTTGTCGGCGAATTTGTCGTAAGCGCCTTTTACGAGGATGAAGGTCTCTCGCGGCTGCGCGCGTTCGTGCATCACCATCGTGCGCGGGGCTTCGCGCTCCAGTTTTTCCCGTGTAGCCTTGGCGTCGTCGGCGCTCTTCTTCGCCGCAATGAGACGGGGTTCGCTTGCGAGATAGAAATCGGAGATCGTCTTCTTTTGCGCATCCGTGCGCTGGGCGGGTTCGACGGCAATGGCGGCCTTCACGTCCTCCGGCATGGGTCGCAGCAGCACCGCGGGAGAATTGGTGATCGAAAGCCGGAATTTGCCGATGACGTGTTGCTTGTGCGGCGCGGAGTGAAACTGGAGCCGGAAGGACATGAGGACGTCCTGCCGGAAGTCAAACGACGAACGTGGGCGGAATGGCGTCTTCATCTCGAAGATGGCCTCGTGCGATTTGCCGACCTGCGGCCACGTGCCCCAGCCGGTATCGTCCTTGCCATCTAGCGCATTGGCCAACGGCCAGCCGGGCTGCTCGAAATCCGCGCGCGCGGGAAGCAACTCCACCGGCTTGCCCTCGCAGAGCAT
>JBGGMZ010000366.1:0-7521 GCA_041287745.1 Chthoniobacter sp.
TCAACCCTGAAAGGGTTGTATAAAACGCGCGCGGGCAATCGGATTCAACCCTTTCAGGGTTGGCCGCATTAGGGACGAGCACCCGGGGTAGCTCGTTCCTCGCAACCCCGGGCTGAAAGATTAAACGCCGTTGGCGTTTCCGCTCCGCAGAGCTCCATCAAAGTGCACAACAGGCTCTAGCATCCCTCCGTTGTTTGCAAATTCGCTGCGGTGGGGGTATTAGGCGGCGGCACTATGGCGATCAAATCTGCAAGAGCGGGAGCGATGATGAGTGGCTGGCTTTTGAGCGGGTTGATCATGGCCTGTTCGTATGCGATTCCCGCGCGTGCTGATGGAGATTTCAAGATTCTGCGCGGCACGGAGTCGCCCAGTGGTGATTATGCGCTGGCTTATGGAGTGAGTGATCTCACGGGCAAATCGCTGGATCAACTCAAGTCGGCCGACGACGAGGATGCGGTGTTCGATGCAAACTTGAGCAAGAGGCTGGAGGTAGAGCAGACGCCTACGCCCAAGGACTTGAAAAACTATCTGGTCAGGCTTCGGGATGGGCGCGTGGTTTCCGTGGTTCCCCAGTTCCAGTATTTCCCGAGGCAGAACCATTTCAATTTGGAGATAGGATGGTCCCAAGACAACAAGCAGGGGCTGGCCATTTATGATTTTCGCTATGGGAACATGGCGATCGCCTGGATCGAACCCGAAAGCCAGCGCGTCACGGATGTGCGGCCTCAAATTGAGACGGCTTTTCGCCGAGTGCTCGCCGAGCGCGAGGGCAAGATCTACACCCGTCATGCCAGGGAGTACTCCATCACCTTGTTGGACCCGATCATTTCGGGGCGCGGTGAATTCATTCTCGGCGTGGCCCACGCGTTCAATCCGAGAAAGGATGTGGAGATGAAGGAGTTCGACTATCGGTTGAAGTTCCGGGTCGAAAGGCATTCCTCGCATTTGCGATTTGTCCTCATCAGCGCGCATCGTGGTGCGGATTGGGAATACGATCAGCCACTCGAGGATGCAAAGACCCAGCTGAAGGCAGTCTATGAGGAGTTGCGGAGCCGACTTCACGGCAGGGCGCGCGTTGCCTTGCAGCGCGATCAGGCGCTCTGGAAACAAAGGGCCGGGGACGACGATGGAGAGATATCCTTGCGGGTTCGGGAATTGAAAATGCGATTGCGTGACCTTTGAACGCTGGCGGTAGTTCGCAGGATTCTCTTTCCTCGTGGCAAAATTCCGGTGGATGGGGCATTGGTGATGCCCCTTATGCCCCTCGATCCGCTTCGTTCCGAACCCGTCACCGATCCGCTAGCGCTCTACCGCGGGCGCGATGCCATCGTCGCCACCGACTTGCTGGCGGCGGCCATGGTGCATCTGGATTTCTTCACCTGGCTCGCTGACCACCCCGCGACGCTCGGCGCGATCTGCGCGCATTTCGAGATTCATTCGCGGCCGACGGACGTGCTCATGACGCTGCTCAGCGCCATGGGGCTGACCACGATATCGGGCGGCGTCTTTCATCTCACCGTGCGAGCGCGCGAGCATCTCACCAAAGGTTCGCCGTGGGATATCACCCCCTACTATGCCTCGATGAAGGATCGGCCGCAGACGCTGGACATGCTCAAGGTCTTGCGCACCGGCAAGCCGGCAAACTGGGGCAGCTACGATCCGCAGGCATGGGCCCAAGCGATGGAGCGCGAGGATTTCGCCGGACCTTTCACTGCGGCGATGGATTGCCGTGGTGTGCTGCTCGGGGCGGCGATGGCGCGGAAACTCGATCTCTCGGAAAACAAAGCGCTGCTCGATATCGCGGGTGGCTCTGGCATTTATTCGTGCGCCATCGTGGCGAACCATCCGCACCTGCGCGCGGCGGTCTTCGAAAAGAAACCGGTCGATCGCATCGCCCGCGAAAATATCGCGAAGCGCGGCTGCAGCGATAAGGTCGATGTGATCGTGGGCGACATGTTCACCGATGAGTGGCCGACGGGCTTCGACGTGCATCTCATCTCGAATGTCCTGCACGACTGGGACGAGGTTTTGGTGCGCCAGCTCCTGGCGAAGTCGTATGCAGCCCTGCCGCGCGGCGGCTCGCTCATCGTGCACGACGTGCATATCAACACCGAGAAAACCGGCCCGCTTCACGCCGCGGAATACTCCGCGCTGCTCATGAACATCACCGAAGGGAAATGCTATTCCGTCGGGGAGATGCGCGCCTATTTCGGCGAGCTGGGTTTTGATTGGGGGGACTACCAACCGACTGCGGTAGGGCGCAGTTTCATCCTCGCGAAGAAGTTTTGATCCATGCGCTTCCATCCCACCTTCGGTGCGCTCGCTGGCGCGTTGCTGTTGAGCCCCATCATGTCATCCGCTGAGGACACCCATCTGCCGTATCCGGTCGCCCGTAAGACGGACCGAGTGGACGACTATCACAGCGTGAAAGTCGCCGATCCCTATCGCTGGCTGGAAGACGACAACTCGGAGGAAACGAAGGCGTGGGTCGAGGCCGAGAACAAGGTGACCTTCGCTTACCTGGACGGCATCGCTGAGCGGCCCGCGATCAAGGAACGCCTGACCAAGCTCTGGAATTACGAGCGCTTTGGCGTGCCGGAGCACCAGGGCGGTCGCTACTTCTTCACCCGCAACAGCGGGTTGCAAAACCAGCGCGTGCTTTACGTCGCGGAGAAACGGGATGCGACCCCGCGGGTGTTACTTGATGCGAATACACTCTCGACCGATGGCACTGTGGCCATGGCTGGATTTTCACCGAGCGAGGATGGCAAGCTGCTCGCGTATGGATTGTCGAAGGCGGGCTCGGATTGGGAGGAATGGCACGTGCGGGATGTCACCACAGGGGAAGATCGCGACGACCTCGTGGAGTGGGTGAAATTCTCCGGCGCTGCATGGAAGAAGGATGGCACCGGCTTCTTTTACAGCCGTTACGACGCACCCAAGTCAGGCGAAGAAAGGAAGGGCCTCAACGAGTTTCAAAAGCTCTACTTCCATCGCATCGGCACGAAGCAGGCGGAGGACAAGCTGATCTACGAGCGCCACGATCATGCGGATTGGGGCTTCTATGGAAGTGTGACCGATGACGGGCGCTACCTTGTCATCAATGTCTCGCAAGGCACCGATCCCAAGAACCGCCTTTTTTACAAGGATCTCACCGACGAGCAAAGCACGGTCTTCGAGTTGCTCAACGACTTCGACGCCAGCTACAACTTTGTCGATAACGAGGGATCGGTCTTCTATTTCAAGACGGATCTCAGTGCCCCGCGCGGAAGGATCATTGCGATCGATACCGCGCATCCGCAACGCGAACACTGGCGGGAAGTGATTCCGCAAGCAGAGACCGATTCGATGGAAGGTGTCTCGGTTGTGCACGCGCAATTCATCTGCGCCTATCTGCACGATGCTCATAGTGTCGTGCGGCTCTACGACGCCGCTGCGAGCGAAGGGCCGGCGAAGCTCGTGCGTGAGCTGGCGCTGCCCGGACTTGGCTCAGCGGGTGGCTTCGGGGGCAAGCGCACGGACACGGAGACATTCTATTCCTTTACCAGCTTCACGGTGCCCGGCGCCATTTATCGGCTCGATCTTGTGACCGGGGAGAGCAGCGTCTTCCGCGAGCCGCACGTTGAGTTCGAGCCAGGTGACTACGAGACGAAGCAGATCTTCTACACCAGCAAGGATGGCACGCGTGTACCGATGTTCATCACGCACAAGCGCGAGCTGAAGCTCGATGGCACGAATCCGACGCTGCTTTACGGTTACGGCGGGTTTGACATCAGCCTCACGCCGCGCTTCAACGTCGCGGATCTCGTGTGGATGGAGCACGGCGGCGTCTTCGCGATGCCGAATCTGCGCGGCGGCGGCGAATACGGCGAGGAATGGCACCAGGCCGGTACGAAGCTGAAGAAGCAAAATGTCTTCGACGACTTCATCGCCGCGGCCGAATGGCTAATCGCCAACCACTACACATCATCTTCGAAGCTCGCCATTCAGGGTGGCAGCAATGGGGGATTGCTCATCGGTGCCTGCATGACGCAGCGGCCCGAACTCTTCGCCGCCGCCATGCCCGCAGTCGGCGTGATGGATATGCTGCGTTTCGAGAAGTTCACCATCGGCTGGGCCTGGCGCAGTGATTACGGGTCCACGGAAAATGCGGACGAATTCCGCACGCTCTACGCTTACTCACCGCTCCATGCGCTGAAGCCGAGCGTACGCTATCCCGCCACGCTCATCGCGACTGCGGATCACGACGATCGCGTCGTCCCCGCGCACAGCTTCAAGTTCGCCGCGCGCCTGCAGGAATGTCAGGCCAAGGACGGTCCGCCGGTGCTCATCCGCATCGAGACGCGGGCCGGTCACGGTGGCAACAAGCCGATGACCAAGGTCATCGCGGAACGGGCCGACGAAATCGCTTTTCTCCTGCACGTGCTCGGGGTGAAGTAGTGTCCTGTCAGGGAAGTTTCCTCCCTAATTTGGGCGCTTATTTCGGGAAGCATTAGTAATTAACCACGAAGACGCGAAGGCACGAAGGTAGGCGCAATCTCAGCAGCTGCCCTCGCTCTTTGCCCCTTCGTGCCTTCGCGTCTTCGTGGTGATCTTCCTTCTCCATGCCCGATTTATGCAAAGCACTTGGCTGACAGGACACTAGTTGCCAGCGTTGACGCGGCAGCCTTCCGCCGGATATACGTGCGCTTACTTATGAGCGCTAACCCGGTGGTTTTCGTCTGGCCTGGTGATCTGCATCTCGAGTTTCCCGACCGGGATAATTACAAGACCGCCCATTGGATGGCGGAGGAGGTGAACGACCTCATCAAGCCCGATTTTGTCCAATTTGCCGGTGACAATGTCCAGCACGCCAAGCCGCGCGAATGGGACCTCTTCAAGGAGATATGGAGCAAGCTGAAGCCGCCTTTCCACGCGTTGGTCGGCGACCACGATGCGCACCACGACGCGGGCGCGCACGCCTACCAGACGCAGCTCGGTGCGACTTACCAATCTTATATTGTCGGGGGCTATCGGTTCATCTGCCTGAATACCATGCAGTTTCGGCCGCTCGGGATGACCGAGGAGCAGGTGATCTGGTTTCGTTGCGAAGTCGATATTGCCCTGGCGCGCGGAGAGCGCGTGGTGGTGTTTCAGCATCACTATCCCTTTCAGGTCTGGGAGGATTTTCTGAACATGCCCGGCATGATGGCGTGGCGCGACGTAGTGCAGACGCGACCGATCACGGCGCTTTTCGCCGGGCACACGCACTATGGGCAGGTGGCGAATGACGGGCGGCACGTGTATGTGGCGGTGCGCTCGATTGGTGAGCCCGAGGGCGGTTCCGCCGGATATGCGGTGGTGCATCTCGATGGGGAAGACCTCGCGATGGTTTACCGGACGATGGAGGAGAAAGGTCCCGTGGCGATGATCACGCATCCACGCCGATTGATCATGGCGACCAAAGGCGCGCACATCGTGAGTGGTCCCGTGACCGCCCGTATCCGAGCATGGTCGAATGTGCCGGTCATTTCCGCCCAAGCCCGCATCGGCGATGGTGCGTGGAACGATCTGCAATCGACCGGCGACCTGAGGTGGAGCTTCCTCCTCCCGGGCGACACTTTGCCGAAAGGCGAACACACCTTTGAGGTGCGCCTCACCGATGCCAACGGCGTCGCCGGCACGGACAAGATCACGTTCCTCTGCGATCGTTCGGCGCGCTACAATCCCTTCCCGATGGTCGAGCCCGTAGTGCGCGAGACGAAGTTCTGCTGAGCCGTCGCGGCGGAGCCGCTCTACTTCTTCAGCACCTCGATGAGGAAGTCGTCGATCTTCGGGTGCTTCACGTCGGGAGCGCCGGGATAGACGACCTCGCAGGCGACGCCCTTTTCCTTGCAGCGCTCCTGCAGTTTCACGCCGAAATTGGCGGTGTGCGTGGGATCTTTTTGGTCCTGGCCGATCGCTGGGGCGGTGGGGAAGGACATGTAGATCGCCGGATCATCCGCGGAGACGTGCTCGTAGGGCGAATACTCCTTGATCCAAGGCATCACCTTGTCGCGCCCGGCGAGAAAATCGGCGAAGTTCAGGAAGCCGAAGGCGTGTCCGCCGTATTTGCTGTTTGGCGTCCACTCCTTCATCTGCTGTGGGTCGAGCGTGGTCTGCGGGACATTCACTGCGGCACAAAGCAAACGCGTTGATTCATGCGCGATGGGGTCACTGCTTTTTTGGTCGGCCATTTCGTTGTGAAAGGCCAGCCACAGGCTGGAGCAGGCGCCAGCGGAGCCACCGGTCGCGCCGATGCGCGTCTTGTCGATGTTCCACTCCTTGGCCTTGCTGCGGACGGTCTGGAGAGCACGGGCGGCATCGTGCAGCGGCCATTCTACGGGCGGCCATTGGCCTTCGGCCACGGCGTCGCTGGTGAAACGATACTGGATCGATACCACGGAGATGCCGGCCTTGAGGTAGTTCGCCACACCGACCGGTTGCTTCTCGCCGTGAGTCCAGCCACCGCCGTGGATGTAAAAGACGAGTGGGGTCGGCTTATCCGATTCGGCCTTGTAGAAATCGAGGACCTGCTTCGGGTGCGAACCGTATTTGAAATCCGCCACGGTCGGCGGAGGGATTTGCGGCCTGGGAGTTGCGGCCGGTGTGGCCGCCGGCGCGTCGGATTTAGGTGCAGGGTCAGCTGCGAGGAGCGGAAGACAAAGTGAGCCGATGCCGAGGGTGAGAATGAAGCGATTCATGGGGTGAAGTAAAAGCAGTGACGAGCTAACCCGCGCCGACCGGTTTTGTTGCAGTCTTACTTTCCGAGACTGGCGGTGCCGGGCTCGGGATAGCTCTTCGCCGCATCATCGAGCACCAGCACCCAATCGATGCTCACGCCGCTCCGGGGAGGGGTGAATTCCTGATGGGCAGATGGCGTGACATCTCCCGCGGCCTTTGCGATGCCGGTGCGCGGGTCCCACCACCAAGTGTGCAGCTTCGCCGCGGAGAGCTTTGTCAGATCGAGTGTGAACGGTTTGCCATTTGGCGTGTAGACCATGGCGAAGGTGCCAGTGCCGTCGCGCGTCGCTTGCAAATGATCGCCGCCTTCGTCCTCGCCGGAAGCGATCAAGGTCTGGTCGGGGATGCGCGTGAGCATGGGGCGCGACTCGATGAGCCGTCGTGCGTAGCCGACCTGTCGTGAGCCGAGCAGATTCAGAGCGTCCATCCACGTGTGACGCTGGTCGGCGGTGGGCTTGGCGCGGCCATCCCACATGCCCCAGATGGGGTGCGCGCCGTAGGTGTGGCCGCAGGCGCCGGCGAAGACGTCCCAGTAGATGAGCTTCCGCACATCCCACTCGTCGAACCAATCGCTCTTGGTCTTGTCGCCACGCACCGGGTGATCTTCGTAGCAGGGCTCGCCATCCATGCAGGGCTTGGCGGGCTGCCGCGCATACTCCGTGGCGATCATGCGCCAGCCGTCCTTGTTCTTCATCGCGTGCCCGCTCTGCTCCTGGTTGAAATCGAGCCAGTCCTCGTTGTGCATGTAATCGCCCGACA
>JBGGMZ010000367.1:0-5479 GCA_041287745.1 Chthoniobacter sp.
TCCTCGATCTTCTGTCGCAGCCACGCGATGTGCACGTCCACGGTGCGCGGCGTGATGTGGGGCTGCTCGCGCCAGACGTGCTGGAGAATGCGCTCGCGGGAGAGGCTCTGGCCGCGGTGATTGACCAGCAGGCGCAGCAGCTCGGCTTCTTTCGCCGCGAGGCTGAGCGGCTTCTTGCTTTTGGAAAATTCCCACGTGGAGAAATCAGCGACGACCTTGCCGAATTCGATGCGCATGACCGGCGTAAGATCCTGCTTGTGGACACGCCGGAGCAGGGCGGCGACCCGGGCGAGCAATTCATCGGAGTCGAAGGGTTTTACCAGATAGTCATCCGCTCCCGTGCGCAGGCCATCCACGCGATCACGCACCTGGCCGCGCGCGGTGAGCATGAGGATGGCGCCGTCGAAGCCGCGCTCGCGCACGGCGTGGCAGATTTCGAAGCCGGTCTTGCCCGGCAGCATCACATCGAGGATGAGCAGATCGAATGGCGCCTCGCCGGTACGGCGTAGTCCCGCGTCGCCATCCGCCTCCGTCTCCACGGTGTGACCGACGGACTCGAGCAGATCGGACACGATGAGCGATACTCCCGGTTCATCTTCCACCAGCAAAATGCGCGCACTCATGAAAGGGGCAGCCGCACGGTGAAGGTCGCCCCACTGCCCGGCTGGCTGCTCACCGCCACCGTGCCACCATGCGCCTCCACGATCTCGCGCACCAGGCTCAGGCCGAGCCCGCTGCCGCGCAATTGCCGACTCTGCGCCCTCGCGCCGCGCATGAAGGGCTTGAAGATCTCGGCCTGTTCCTTTTCCGGGATGCCGGGGCCGCGATCGGAGACCTGCACCTCGATGGCGGGCGGCTCGCTGCCATTGGTCGCGCGCACGGTCACGCCGATCCAGCCGCCCTCACCGCCGTGCTTCACCGCATTGGCGAGGAGATTCTGAAAAGCGCGCCGCAAGGCGAGGGGATCACCGTGGATGGAGGGCAAATTTTGGGGCGCGGTGAAATCCACTTCGCACGGCGTGCCTGCTGTTTCCTGGCCGGCATCGGCAATGGCTTCGCTCAGCACTTCCTTGATCGCCACTTCCTGCCGCGCCATCAGCGCCGGGGCTTTGTTGGCACCGGCGTAGGCCAGCACCTGCTCGACCATGCTGCCGAGCTGGTCCGCGTGGCTCTGGATGAGCCGCAGGTACTGCCCCACCTTCGCGGGGTCCTGCACCACTCCGCGCTCGAGATTGTGCGCGGCGCCGCGGATGACGGTGAGCGGCGTGCGCAATTCATGGGAGACACTGGCCACGAAATTCATCTGCGTCTCCGCGAGCCGGCGTGACTGCCGGGTGTGCCGCACGAGGAAGACGCCGGCGGCAATAATGAGCAGATTCAGCCCCATGGCGATGGCGAGATTGCGGCGGCGCGTGGTGTTCACCATCGCCTCGAAAGCACCGGGCCGGTGCCACACTTCCAGCAGCCAGGCGGCGCGGAGCGGGCCGCGGGGATTGGCGGCCGCATGGCCGAGGTGATTGAACTCGAGCGCCACGTCCGGCTGGCCGGAGGCATTGCCACTGCGCAGGGAAAAGAATTGCGGCTGATTCGATCCAGGCGCGCTGATCACCGTGTCGTCGAGTCCCTTGCCGTCGGCGTCGAGATATTGGCGGATCAATTGCGGCAGCCATTCCTTGGTGAGAAATGCGCTGTCGAGCTCGAGGATCACCCAGCCACGCTCCGGGCTGCCATCATCACGCGGGGCTCCGCCCGGAATCGGAAAATTCAACAGCGTGCCGAAGCGATCCAGGTAGGGCGGCTGGACGCCGCGCGGAGGTGGGGGGCGATCGCGACGCTCTCCCGGATCTCCGGGGCGCGGAGGACGATTGGCATCGGGCCGTCCAGGTGGGACGCGCTCCGGCGGCCCGCCTCCGCGACGGCCAAGGTGATCGCGCAGATCGTCCCAATTTCGCGGCCAGGGCAAGGGGGCAAGCGCCTGCGATTTTGAATCGAGAGCGACAAGATTGATTCCATTGGGCGACGGGATGGCCAGCGCCATGCGGCTGAATATCGGACGCGGATTTGTCGCCTGCCATTTGCGCCAGCGCTCGGCGAAGGCCGCGTCGCGGCCGAGTTCATCGATCTCGCCCGGGGTGGGCAGCAGGCGCGCGCTGGCGGCGGTGAGCTCATCGTCGAAGCTCTGCACGAGCAGACGCGATTGCTCGTTTAAGTTGCTCCGCAACTGCGCGATCTCCGCCCGCGCCAGCTCTCCTGTCCAGTGGTACTGCAGGATGCTGAGTCCCGTGCAGAGCACCGCCATCGCAGCCAGAAAGGCCCATTCGATGCGAGTATGGCGGGAAGCGAGGTGCATGAGTGCGGAGAGGAAAAAACCTCCGGGGCAGAATGCGCGTGCGAAGGAGCGCCGTCAACGGAACGGGCGCATCCTTAACACTCCTTAACACGACAATCCGCCGGGTGTGCGGCAACATGCGACACATCAAAGCCGCGCAGGATTTGCAATCCGCCTCCTGCGTCGGAAACCCCGCACCAGACCCCACACTCGATATGAAAACGAAACTCCTGATTCTTGGCATGGCCATTACCCTCCCGTCGCTGGCCGCATGGGCCGAAGCGCCTCGTGGCCCCGGCAAGGGCGGCCCTCCTCCCGGCCCGCGTGGCAATGATGAGCGCGGCGGTCAGGTGCACGACGATCCACATCGGAACCCGATCATGCATGCCCTGCTGAAGGCCATCGACACCGACGGCGACGGCGTCATTTCCATGACCGAGATGAATCATGCGCCGGAGTCGCTGCTCACGCTCGACAAGGATGGCGACGGCAAATTGAGCGACGACGAATTGCGCCCGCCCGCCCATCGCAAGGACGGTCCGAAGGACGGCAAAGATAAACCCGAGAAGGCCGACAAGCCGGACGCGGAAAAGGGCGACAAGACCGCGGCGGACAAGGACAAGGACGCCCCCGCCGACGACAAGAAGCCGCACCCCGACAAAGGTCCCGGCGACGGCCCCAAAGATGGCCCGGTTGAGGACGAGCAGCGTTCCGCGCTGGTCGACGCGATTGACACAAACCACGACGGCCGCATCAGTGCTGAGGAAATCGCCGCCTCCCGTGCGAACCTGAAGAAGCTCGATATGAACCACGACGGAAAGCTGACACCGCCGGAATACGGCCAGCATCGCCATCCCTAAGGCGGCTGCTTCATTACTTCCCGCAAATAGACGCCCTGCCTCGGGATTGCACCTGGGGCAGGGCGTTTGCTTTGGTCACCGCGCAAAAGCGCTTGGCAGCGTCGGCATGGTGGCGAATGATCCCGCCACATGGCCCGCCAATACACGCTTTCCCGCTCCCCTGCGCCGGCGGGCTCGCGCATCGACTTCGCCGCTGAGCTCAATGAACAGCAACACGCCGCTGTGACCGCCGCGCCCGGCCCGGCGCTGGTCATTGCCGGGGCCGGCAGCGGCAAGACGCGCACCCTCACCTATCGGGTGGCCTACCTGCTGGAGAATGGAGTGCTCCCGCAGAATATCCTGCTGCTCACCTTCACCAACAAAGCCGCTCGCGAGATGCTCGACCGCGTGGCCAATCTCCTGCCGAACGATATCACCGGTCTGTGGGGCGGCACCTTCCACTCCGTGGGCAATCGGCTGTTGCGCCGCCATCCGGAGGCGGCAGGGTTTGCCCCCGGCTTCTCGATCATGGACCGGGAGGACCAGCAGGACATGCTCGATTCCGTGATCGCCAGCACAGGCATCGACCCGAAAGACAAACGATTTCCGAAGGGCGAAGTCCTCGCCGATGTCTTCAGCTATTCCATCAATACCGGCCGCTCAATCGACGACGTGCTGGTGGAGAAATATCCGCACTTCCTCGAGTTCAGCGAGAAGATCGCGCTGGCCCAGAAGAAGTATGAGGAAAAGAAGCGCGCTGCCAATTCACTCGACTTCGACGACCTGCTGGAGAAGACGCTGCTCATGCTGCAGCGCGAGCCCGCGCTGGCCGAGCGCTACCAGCGGCAGTTCCAGTTCGTCCTCGTCGACGAGTATCAGGACACGAACCGCATCCAGGCCGATTTCATTGACATTCTCGCCAAGCTGCAGCGCAACGTGATGGTGGTGGGCGACGATGCCCAATCGATCTACTCGTGGCGCGGCGCAAACTTCAAAAACATCCTCGATTTCCCGAAGCGCTATCCCGGCGCGAAGGTCTACAAGATCGAGACGAACTACCGCAGCGCGCCCGACATCCTCGACGTGGCCAATGCCGCCATCTCGGCCAATGTGCACCAGTTCAAGAAGGAGCTCGTCGCGTCACGCCCCGCGGCGACGATGAAGCCCGCCCTCGTGCCGCTGGGCGATTCCAATCAGCAGGCTCTCTTCATCGCGCAGCGCGTCCTCGACCTGCGTGAGGAGGGGATCGAGCTGGATGAAATCGCCGTGCTCTACCGCGCCCATTTTCACTCGATGGAAGTGCAGATGGAACTCACGCGGCATGGCATTCCGTTCAGTATCACCAGCGGCCTGCGTTTCTTCGAGCAGGCTCATATCAAGGACGTCGCGGCCTTTTTGAAATACGTCGTGAACCCGCGCGACGAGGTCGCCTTCAAGCGCATGGCGCGCCTGCTGCCGGGCATCGGCGCGCGCAGCGCGGAGCAGCTCTGGAATGGCGTGAGCGATGCGCTCTCGCGCGGCGGCGAGATGAATTATTTCCAGCTCCTCTCCCCGCTCAAGGTCCCGGCGAAAGCCGCGAAAGGCTGGGAGCAACTCGCCCACACGCTCGAGGAAATCGCGCCCGGCGGCAAACCGCACCCGCCCGCGGAGATGATCCGCAGCGTGATCGAGGCCGTCTACGACGATTACCTCAAGGCCAAGTTCCCGAACTACGAGCAACGCCGCGAAGACCTCGGTACCCTCGCGAATTTCTCCAAGCAGTACGAAAGCGCCGCTGACTTCCTCGACCAGCTCGCGCTGCTGACGAGCCTCGACAGCGAAGTCACCGCGTCAGACGAGGAGACCGAAATGCTGACGCTCTCCAGCGTGCACCAGGCGAAAGGCCTCGAGTGGAAAGTCGTCTTTGTCATCTGGATGACCGACGGCATGTTCCCGAGCAACCGCAGCCTCGAAAGCGAAGAAGCGATCGAGGAAGAGCGCCGCCTTTTCTACGTCGCCGTGACGCGAGCGAAGGACGAACTCTACCTGACCTATCCCAACCTGCGCCTCAATGCCGGTTACGGCGAAATGCTCCAGCGCCCGAGCCGCTTCCTCGGCGAGGTGCCGAAGGATTTGGTCGAGGAGTGGCAGGTCGGCGGCGCGAGCTGGTAGCGGTCGGCCGCACGCGGCAACTAGTGTCCTGTCAGCCGAGTGATTTGCATAATTCGGGGCGCCATTTTGGGAAGCATTGGTAATTAACCACGAAGACGCGAAGGCACGAAGGTGGGAGTAATCTCAGCAACAGCCATCACACTTTGCCCCTTCGTGCCTT
>JBGGMZ010000368.1:0-14954 GCA_041287745.1 Chthoniobacter sp.
GTCACCGTCACGCTCGAAGCCGCGCAAGCAGACGGCTACTCGTGGCGTCTCGCGGAGATTCCCGACCCGACCGTCCTCAAGCTCGCGTCACAGGATTACACGCCGCCCGCCAGCGGGACCGGTCGCGGTGAAGAGAAATGGGTCTTCCAGGCAGTGGGTCCCGGCGATGTCAATGTGAAGCTCTGGTACGGCAACATGCGCGAATCGGGCCTGACCGGCAACCCCTCCTTCGACTTCATCGCCTCCGTCTCCGACCAAACGCAGCCTTCCGAAAAGAAGGCGCACGTGAAGAAGTCGGCGAAGATCGCCAGGGATTAAGCCGGCTGCCGGGAACCGTACCCCGTACCGGCTGATTCAGCCGAGCGTGAAGTAGAAGATCGCGCCCTGATCGGGCGTGCTCTCCGCCCAGATCTGTCCGCCATGGCGGTGGATGATCCGCTGAACCGTGGCGAGCCCTACGCCGGTGCCCGGAAATTCGCTGGCGGTGTGCAGCCGCTGGAAAACGCCGAAGAGCCGGTCGGCATACTGCGGGTCGAAGCCCGCACCATTGTCGCGGACGTAATAGATGGACTCATTTCCCTCGCCGAGCGTGCAGCCAAACTCAATTCGAGCCTGGACGCGTTTCGAGGTGTACTTCCAGGCATTGGAGAAAAGATTTTGCAACGCGATGCGCAGTAAGCCCGCATCGGCATCCGCAATGATCCGCCCTTCGATCATCAGCTTCACCTGGGTCCGGGGTGAAGTGGCATAGAGTTCGTCGAAGATCTCCCGGGCCATGGCCGAGAGATCGATCCTGGAGCGGTGCAAAGAAACCCGGCCGAGGCTCGATAGATTGAGCAGGTCCTCGATGAGCTCGCCCATGCGCTTGGTCGAGCCAAGGATGCGATGCAGATAATTCAGCGCCGTGCCGTCCAGCCGATGGGCAAACTCGGTGAAGAGCAACTGACTGAAGCCCTCGATGGCGCGCAACGGTGCACGCAGGTCATGCGAGACGGAGTAGGAAAACGACTCGAGATCGCGATTGGCCGCGGCCAGCTCGGACGTACGCTGGCGCACCGCCTCCTCGAAGCTGTTGTAGAGCATCACGTTCTCGATGGCGATGGAGGTGCTGTCCGCCAGCGATTGCAGGAGGTGCACTTCCTCCTCCGTGGCGGCATGCGGAGTTGCCCAGTAGTTGCCGATCGCACCGATCGGCGACTCCGTGCGGATGGGAACCATCACCAGGCTCTTCACAAAGGTTGGCTTGTAGGCATCGGCCGGGATGCGCGGGTCGGCGTAGATATCCTCGATCACCGCGACCTGTCGGTTGAGCATGACCCAGCCGCTGATGCAGGCGCTCATCGGAAAGCGCGAACCCTTCCACAGTGGGCTGATCGCGTCTTCATCCGCGTAGTGGCACAAATCGCCCTCCCGCAGCACAAAGGTCGCGCCATCGGCTCCGGTGAGATCACGCGCCGCGCGGCGGACAATGGCCATGATCGTTTCCATGCTGCGCGCCAGCGAAAGCTGCTGGATGACGGACACGAGACGATCCACGACCGGGGCGACGAAGATGCGGTTTTTTTCCACCTTGGGCACGGGTGCCTCCAGCGCGCGACGCACCCTGGGCCGCAGCTCTTCCAGCGTCGTCTTAGCCACGTAATCGGTGGCGCCGGCGGCCTTTAGGCGGTCGACTTGTTCAGGACGCCGATCTCCCGAGACGAAAATGAAGGGAATGCTGTGATCCCGCTCTCGCACCAAGCGCAGCGCCGACATGCCATCAAAGCCGGGCACGGCGCTATCCGAGATCACGATATCGAACACGGTGCCCTGCATCGCAGCGCGAAAATCATCCCCCGTCTTCGCCAATAGAATCTCACACTCCCAATCGGGCGAAGTGAGCGCACGCTCGACGAGCTCGGCGTCGTCTCGATCGTCCTCGAGGTGTAAAATGCGAAGGGTCTCTTTCATCGGCGGAAAAATGTCACTCAAAGGAGACAGCAGGATACGGACGAGATCGCCCGGAACAAGTGCGGAAAGCACCACGAAACAACTCAGGTCGCGCTCACCAGTTTTAACAAAGTATCCGCACAGGCTTCTGCGAAGGCCGAATCATTGATCGTGCTGTCGATCTCCACCACGGGAATGTCTTTCCGCAAGTGTGT
The DNA here is from genome assembly GCA_041287745.1 of Chthoniobacter sp. Taxonomy (GTDB): domain Bacteria; phylum Verrucomicrobiota; class Verrucomicrobiia; order Chthoniobacterales; family Chthoniobacteraceae; genus Chthoniobacter. Next base: position 2,145 of record JBGGMZ010000368.1, read on the forward strand.
CCGGATTGCCTCGAAAAGCGCGGCGTCTGCGACGGGATCGTGAAAGGGCTGACCCTCCGCGCTGATGACGCTGATGGCTTTTTTCGGCAGCAGCACCGTCACCGGTCCCGTGGAAAGATTTACCTTCTCCGCAATGATCCGGCCCAACTCCGCGCACTCCTCCGGCGTAGTCCGCATGAGAGTCACCTGCGGATTGTGTCGATAGAGCGTACGTCCGGCGAATTTCGCTGGGACGGTCTCCGGCGCGTGAAAGTTCACCATGTCGAGGCATCCGGGCGCGACGATGGCGGGCACGCCCTTGCGCGCAGCGGCCTCCAGGCGATGCGGACCGGCGCCGAGGAAGCCACCGACCAATTCGTCTGCCCATTCCGTGGTGGTGACATCGAGGACACCGGCCACGAGCCCGCTTTCGATGAGCGATTCCATGGTACGGCCGCCGATACCCGTCGCGTGAAAGACGAGCACTTCGTAGCCGGCGGCCTCAAGGATCGTCTTCGCCTTTTGCACACACTCCGTGGTATTGCCGAACATCGAGGCCACGATGATCGGTTTGTCCTGCGCGACCGAAGTCTGGGCCTCCACCATGCCACAGATGGCGCCCGCCGCACGCGAGAGAATCTGGCGCGAGATGCGATTGAGCCCCGCGACATCCACGATGCTCGGCATCATGGTGATGTCCTTTACGCCCATGTATTGGGCCGTATTTCCGCTGGCGAGGGTGGACACCATGAGCTTCGGAAAGCCGAGCGGAAGAGCCCGCATGCCGGCAGTGGCAATGGCTGTGCCGCCACCACCCCCGAGCGAGATCACGCCGTCGATGCGCCCCTCCGCATGGAGCTTCGAGAGAACGATCGGCGCCGCGAGCGACATGGCGGCGACGGCCTCGCCACGATCGTGACGCGTGACGAGCGCCGCAAGATCGAGACCGGCCAGGCGAGCCACCTCCTCGCGGGTGATATCGGGCTGGATCTGCGGCGGTGCGTCCGTGCCGAGATCGATGACAAGCGTGCGATGGCCTCGCGCACGAATCTGCTCGGCGACGAAGCCGTGCTCGACGCCTTTGGTATCCATGGTTCCGAGAAGAGCGATAGTGGGCATGGGGAGAGAAGGTGTGCGTCCTCGGTGGCAGGGAAAGGCATGCCGTGGCAAGCGCGAATGCGCGCCAGGTGGATTCGAGCAAGCAACAGGTGGAGGCGGGATAGGAAATCGACTTCGACATCGCCCGCACGGAAGTCGAAACTATTCTCATGCCCGCAGTCTCCGTCCCCCGCCGCTTTGTCTCCGCAAACGAAACCGAAGTCGAACGCCTCGATGGCAAGACTCATCACTGGTATTTCAAGGATGGGCTTGGTGACTCGGAGTCCCTCGTCTTCGTCCGGGCCCGCGTGGTGCCCGGCACCGGCCATGCCTTTCATACCCATCCCGAGATGGACGAGATTATCTACGTCATCGAGGGCTCGATGACGCAGTGGCTGGAGCACGAGAAAAGGGAGCTAAAGGCGGGCGACAGCATCTACATCCCGCGCGGGATCGTGCACGGCTGCGTCAATCACACCACTACCGAGTGCGAATTCCTCGCCGTGCTCACGCCATCGAAAATCAGTGGCCCATTCGCGGTCGATGTCTCCCAGGAAGAGCCCTGGCGCTCGCTCGGCGCCTAGTGCCAGTGGCGGTGTCCTCCCCAATACCCGCCACCGCCAATCTCCACGGACACACCCCCATAGGGATAGGCATAAGGGTAGGCGCCATAGTACGGGGCGTAGCCATAGTCGTAATAGGGATAGGGAGCGTAGGCGTGCACGCGCCCCATCGGCGCATAGTGGCTGGCAAATTCATCGGACGCCGCGATCAAGGCACCGATCACGGCGCGGCTCACGCGCGCATCCTGCAGCCGCTTCATGTCACTGCGATTGAGAACGTAGTCCGCCCCCGCATCGTCGATCTGGCGAATGATGAAGTTATCAGGAACGCCGCGGCGGGTGAGCTCGATGACATCGCCCGGGTGGAGCACTCGGCCATCTTCCATCTTGTTGACCACGGCCGGCGCAACCCCGCGCTGCCGGATCTGGCCGAGTTCGGCAGGAGTGAAAGTGGCGCAACCGGTGAAGCCGATGGCGACGAGGATCGAGGCGAGAATGGGGCGGAGGTTCATGAGACGGAAGAGGCTGTAATAAGTTCTCATTGCCACGCCCATTGGCAAGCATCGGCATCGACCTGATCAGGCGCACACATGGAGAAAACACCTTGCGATACAATCCCCACGCCGGGAAAGTGTCCGTCCCCATGGGTGCCGCACCTGTCGTTTCCGAGAAAAGAGAAGCCGTCGGGCTGAGTGATGACGAGTTTCTGCGTCAGTTCGAAGCCGGCACGCTGCCGTATGTCCACTGGACGCATCGCGCCCACCTGCGAGTGGCTTACCTCTACATCACACAATACGGACTCGACGGCGCCATTCCGAAAGTCACCGCTGGCATCCGCGCTTACAACCAGTCACAGAAGATCGAGGATACGCCAACGAGTGGGTATCACGAAACGATGACCGTCGCGTGGCTGCACATCGTAGCGGCCATGCTCGCAGAATATGGACCCACCGGCGCGATCACGCACGGCGCACCGCGGATCCTCGAACCGGACGCACCTCTTTCCCAGGAATTCCTCGCCGCACAAACCCATCTGCACGAAAAAAAGCTGCTGCGGCTTTTCTATTCACGCGAACGCTTCATGTCTCCCGAGGCGAAATACAATTTTCTCCCGCCCGATCTCGCACCGTTCCCGAGAACCACTCCTCGCTAATCCCCTATCCCCTCTCCTATGCACGAATACAAAGCCACCATTCACTGGACGAACACCGCCGGCCCCGACTTTCTCAAGGGGCGCTACTCACGCGAGCACACCTGGGCCTTCGACGGCGGGCTCACGGTGGCCGCTTCCTCTTCGCCCTCTGTCGTCCCGCTGCCGTGGTCGGTCGCCGCGAATGTCGACCCCGAGGAGTCGTACGTGGCCTCGCTCTCGAGCTGCCACATGCTCACCTTCATCTGGCTCGCGGGCAAAGCAGGTTTCCTCGTGGAGAGCTATCGCGACGAGGCCACAGGCGTGATGGCGAAAAACGAGCGCGGTTCATTCTGGGTGAGCAAGGTGACGCTGCACCCGCTGATTGTCTGGGGCGGTGACAAGACGCCGGCTCCCGCGGAGCTCGATCAGTTGCATCATCGTTCCCACGAGGAATGCTTCATCGCCAACTCGGTGAAAACGGAGGTCGTGGTCGCCGCGCCCCAGCCATGAGCGCCGCCGCTACGCCCCGCACTGGCCTCGCCCGTGTCGATGGCCTCGTTTACTTTGCCCGCATGCTCGACAAAATCCGGCTGCACGCGGCCGGAACGCTGCGCGAAGATTTTCACGAAAATCTCGGGAAAGGCGCGGACCAGTGGTGCGTCGGCTTCCTGCACATCGATTACGAGGCTCTCAAGGCTCGCGTGCTGGAGAGTGGCAGCGATGAGGAGGTGCTCCAGTGGTGCATGGCGACAGGCCGTACGCTCAACGAAGTCGACCGCATGGTCTGGAATCAATTCGTAAAGAAACTCGGCTGGAAAGATTTTGCCACCCCACGCCTGGAAGTGCTCAAGACCCAAAGTGGCCTGGCGGAACGGCACGACATCGAAACCATGCTCGAATACTTTGAGGTCGATGAAGGACGCAAACCCTAGCCGCCGTTTTCCGTTCGACCGGCGCCTGCTCGTCTGGCTGCTCCTGCTCGCCGCATCGATCTGCCATGCGGAGGACGCCGGGGAACGCGTGCTCCATCTCCTCTGCTGGACGGAATACGTGCCGGCCTCGGTGACGGAAGGCTTCACAAAGCAGAGCGGGGTGCGCGTGGTGATCGAGAACTACAACTCCAACGAGCAGATGCTCGCCATGCTGCGCGCCAAACCAAGGCACTACGATCTCGTGCAACCGAGCCAGGCGTATGTGGAGACGCTCATCCGAGCTGGCGGATTGGAAACGCTGGACGCAGCGCGCATTCCAAACCTGCGCCACCTCGATCCACAGTTTCGCGGCCTGCCGCACGATCCTGAGTTGAAATACAGCGTGCCCTGGATGTCGGGCACGGTCGGCATCGTGGTCAACACGGAGATTGTGAAGGAGCCAATCCGCACGTGGGCTGATGTCTTCACCGGCAAATATCGCGGGCGCATTGTGGCTGTGAACGACCAGCGCGAAATGGTCGCGTGGGCGCTGGCCTCGCTGGGCCTGCCGATCACGCAGATCGACAACGACGCGCTGGCAAAGACGGAACCGGTGCTGCGTCAATGGCTGCCGCAAATCCGCGTTTTCGATTCGGACAGCCCACACAGCGCGCTGCTCGATGGCCGCGCGGACATCGGCATCGTGTGGAGCGGCGAAGCGGCGTTGCTCTGGCAGAAGGATCACAAGTTTCGATACGTGCTGCCGAAAGAAGGTGCGCACCTGTTTCTCGATAGCCTGGCCATCCCCACCGGAGCGCCGCACAAAGGCGCCGCCGAGGATTTCATCAACTACTGCCTCGATCCCGAGGTGAGCATTTTGATCAGCAAGGAATATCCCTACACCAATCCGAACCTCGCTGCGCGAAAGCTCCTCTCGCCGGAGCAACTGGGCAATCCTGCGAGCTATCCGCAGGTCACGGAACGGCTGCTACCCCTGCACAATGAGGGCAATGACACCAAGGCGGTGGACGAATTCGTGCGGCGCATTCGCGACGAGCTCGGACGCTAGTCCCCTCCGGGGCAGGCTATCACGCCATCACCTTCGCGATCGCGGCGCGCAATTCGGCGAGGGAGGCGGGCTTGGCCACAATGGCATCGACAAATTCCGAGTGCTCCGAGTCCAGCGTGCCGCCGAAGCCGGTCAGCATGATCACGCGCGTATCGGGCTCGCGCGATTTCACGGCCACGGCGAGTTGGTCGCCGTTCATCTCGGGCATCACCTTGTCGGTGATCACGAGATCGTATTCGCGATGGTCGAGAAGCTCCAGCGCCTCGCGGCCGTTACCGGCCAGGTCCACGGTGTGCCAGTCACGCTGCAGCGCGTGCGAGATGAGCTCACACTGCACGGGCTGGTCGTCCACCACCAGAATCCGCAGTGGCCGGATGCCACTCACAGGATCTGGAGCTTCGGTCAACACACCCGAGGTATCGCTCGGAAACGTGAAGACAAATCGCGCCCCCCGGCCGGGCGCACTCTCCACCACCACCGTGCCATCGTGCCGCTCGACGATGCCGTAGACCATCGCCAGCCCGAGCCCGGAACCACGATCGCCCTTGGTGGTAAAGAACGGCTCGAGGCAGCGCCTCCGCACCTCCTCCGTCATGCCCATACCCGTATCCATGACCGACAGCTCGATACGCGGCCCCACCGTTCGCGTGCCGATCGTGATATTGCCGCCCTGCGGCATGGCGTCGACGGCGTTGAAGACCAGGTTCGTCAGCATCTCGCGCAACTCCGCCGCATTCCCGCGCAACGGCGGCAGCGGGTTTAAATCCGTGGCGACCTCGATGGGATTGCCGCTCGCCATCGATTCCGCCGCCCAGCGCGGGCGGGTGAAGGCGACAGCCTGCTCGATGATGGCATTTAGCGGCAGCGGGGCGTGGGTTTCCCCCGGCTCGGCTGGCCGATGAAACTCGCGCAACCGGTTCACAATCTCCGCCGCATCAAGCGAAGCCGTGATGATCGTCTGGGCAAAATCGACAAACTCCTCGCCGGCCGTGTGCTTGCGGCACTTGTGCTGCAGGAGCTCCGCATAGCCGAGAATGAGCGACAGCGCGTTGTTAAAATCGTGGGCCACGCCCGTCACCATTTCGCCCAAGGCTCGCAGACGTTCCTGCTGGACGACCTGCTGCTGGGTGGCGCGCAGCTCGATGAGACTCTCCTCCAGTTCGTCGCGCGCCTTTTCCAGCGCCGCTTCGGCCTCGTGCCGGGCAGTCACGTCCACCACAAAGCCCTCGTAATACAGCAGCCGCCCAAAGTCGTCGTGCACCGCCACCGCATTCTCAGAAATCCAGATCGTGCTGCCGTCCTTGCGATAGACCTGCGATTCGAAATTCTCCACCTTCCCGTCGCGCTCCATGCGCTCGAGGAATTCCACACGGCGCGCCGGGCGCACATAGAGCTGGCGGCTGATGTCGTGCAACTCCGCCTGCAATTCCTCGGCTGAAGCGAATCCGTAGATGCGGGCCAGCGCGGGATTCGCGCCGAGGTAACGACCGTTCGGCGTCGTCTGGAAGATGCCCTCGATGGCGTTGAGAAAGATGCCGCGGTAGCGTTGCTCGTCGGAGACGACGAAGTCCGCTTCAGTGAGCGGTATCGATCGGGCGATGTCTTGAGTTTCCCTTTTCATCCCTGAAACAAGATTACGGTGACGTCATTTTGGCTTTGCGTGTCCTTGCAGGCGCAATGCCATGCACCGGCATTTTTGCCACCGTTGTGAGAAAATTTCACGGCTCAGAGGCATCGGACGCGACACGGGCGGCGGTTGTAAGTTGATTTTTTGTTCACGGCGAGCCTGTTGTGCGATTTTCTTCGCCCAGTGAGCCGATTCCGATTTCTGACCATGATGCTGGGCGACTGCCGGCGGACGATTGTCCCCGCGCCACTGCATCCCCACCCCGCGCAATGGCCCAACGATCGTGTCACAGCCGCATGGCTCGGCCACGCCACAGTGCTGGTGAATTTCTACGGGATGAACATTCTCACCGATCCGGTCTTCTTCGATCGCTGCGGGATTCGCCTTCCACCGCTCACCATCGGGCCGAAGCGTTATGTAGCCTGCGCACTGAAGCCCGAGGAGCTGCCGCGCATCGATCTCGTGCTGCTCTCGCACGCGCACTTCGATCACCTCGACTTGCGCTCGCTGCGCAAGATCAATCGCGATGCCGTGGTCGTGACCGCGGCGCACACGGCGGATATCTTCCGACGCATTCGCTTCCGCGAAGTGATAGAGCTCGGCTGGGACGAGGAGCGCACCATCGAGACTCCGCACGGCGCCATCACCATCGCGGCCTTTCGCCTCCGGCACTGGGGGGCGCGCATGCAGTACGATGATTACCGCGGTTACAATGCCTACATCCTCGAGCGCGGCGGCAAACGCCTCGGCTATCTCGGCGACACCGCCCGCACGCCCACACACAGTCTGGCTGCTCGCGGACCCATCGATCTGCTCCTGGCGCCAATCGGCGCCTATCATCCATGGATCCATGCGCACTGCACACCGGAGGAAGCCGTGGCCATGGGCGATGAAGCGGGCGCGCGCTATATCATGCCGATCCATCACCAGACCTTCATGCTGAGCTGGGAGCCGATGAGTGAACCGGTGCAGCGTTTCACCGCGGCCTTGCACAATGCTCCGGAACGGATTGCGCTGACGCAGATTGGGGAAACCTTCGAACTGCCAGGTTCGGCCAAATCGGCTTGAACCCGGCGGCCACATCGGGTTCATTACTCAGTCCGCAAAACCGCGGCGAAAGAACCGCCAGCCCCCCTTAATGAGTTTCAAGTTTTCCTGCCCTCATTGCGGCCAGCGTATCGGCGCAGCCGATGAGGATATCGGCACGATTGGCGGCTGCCCTGCGTGTGGGGAGCAGTTCAAGGTGCCCGAGCCGCCGCCTCCAGGCCCGACCTTTTTGACACCACCGCCGCAACGCGCCCACGCGCAAACCGCGGCGCCCTGGGTGAATCCGCCCCGGCTGGAAAATGACGAGCTGAAGCCGCGGCGCGGGCTATCGATTCTCGCCTTGGTCTTCTCCATTTTTCCGGGCCTCAATATCGTCGGCCTCCTGCTGGGAATCGTGGCCGTGGTGCGCTCGGACCGGGACGGTCATCATGGCGAACGCGGGCTGGCCATCTGCGCACTGGTCGCTTGCGGCGTGCTGCTCGTTCCGGTGAACATCGGCGGCTACCTCGCCGCGGGGCCGGTGCTGCATATCCGAATGCCAGGAATGGTGGAGTTCAAGCCCGTGCACGACATCCCGGATTTTGTCGTGGACGAACCTCTGACCAAACCGCCGACGCCGAAATCGCAGCCCACGGCGACGGTCGCCCCCCAAGGCACGTCGAAAATTGTGGAATCCAAGCAGCCAGCCAAGGGCGGGCCGGATATCAATCCCTCGGCCGATCTCCTGGGAGTTGGCGGGGCGCAGAAGGCGGGGACTCCTGTTACGATCGCGGCGACGCCGCCCCCAGCCCCTGCGCAAGAGACTGCGCCGAAATAGCGTCTCGCAGATCGCAGGGAACGCATCGTCGCGCTCGACCGGCGGCCGGAGACCGCCACTACAGCCTCGCCGTCACTGCTTCGTCGCCTCGCCGAAATGCTCCGCCACGGCTTTGTTACGAAAGGCGAAGATGCGCTCGAGTTGCGGCACAACGAGCAGCGGATGCGCAAGATTGCCGAGCCAGCCGAAAGGCAGCTGGTAGTGAACGAGATCGCGGACCTCGGTGCGGCCATCCTCAAGCGCGGTGAAGAAATGTTCGTGATGCCAGATGGAGTACGGTCCCACACGTTGTTCATCCACAAAGCGATGGGGCGCCTCGACATGCGTGATCTCCGTGACCCAAGTGACCGGCACGCCGAAGAGCGGGCGCACGCGATAGGTGATCATCATACCCGGGTAGATGCGCGGCGGCAAATCGCTGCGCACCGTGAAATCGAGCGACGGCGGCGTGATTTTGGCGAGGTTGCGCGGGTCGCAGAAGAAATCCCAGCAAGCCTCGAGGCTGGCCGGCACAATCTGCGTGCGGCGGAGTGTGTGAACGGGCATCGCTGAATTCTACGTTCGCGAGCCGTAAATGGACTCACAATAAAACCGACCGGCACGTCCTCGCACCTTCGAGGGTGATTCCCAACGCTATTTTCCCGCCACAGTCCCAAGCCACACGATATCGTCCGGCTCGTCCTTCTCCTCTTTGTCGTCGCTGTCCTTTTTTATCTCCACCTTGCCGCCATCGTCCTCCAGATCCTGGCCGACCGACCACAGGCGGAAACGGTTTGCGCTGTCCTTGGCGTAACGCATTTCCTCGCCATCCATCGGGTCCACCGGGACGGAATGCAGGTACTGTGGTGCGAGCTGGGACAAGTGATCTGGAAAGGCGGCGTGCTCGCGACGAAAACGCTCCAGCGCCACGGCCAATCTCGCCTGGCGCAGACAGGCTTCCGCGGTCAGCAGATGTTGCGCCGGGCGGGTGTAGCGGGGAGTCACGATCCCAGCCAGGGCGTAGCGAATTTCCTCTCCGCTTTCCATGTCGTCGAAATCGATCGGTAAATCCGAAGGCTGCCAGTTTCCCTTTTCATCGATCTGCTGGCGCACTGCATCCATGTAGCGGTTGATCGCCAGCTGGTTGTCGCGGAGCGCCCCATGCCAGCGGCAGAGGAAGGCCAGCATGGCCGGGCCGAAATCCTTTTCGGGATACCACTCGCGGATCTGCCGGGCGCGACCGGAGGCGGATTGAGAAACGAGACACTCCACGATCGCATTCAGGCCGCCGCGCTCGGTATCGATCGTCTCCGCGTAATTCGTGCTGGCGTGCAGCGGTGCGAGCTCTTGATCGAGGGCGGCCAGTTCTGCGTCGGACCATGCCTCGGCACTCAGGCATTCCTTCACCACGAGGGCGTGCCGCCACAGCACGCCCGCTCGCAGGACACGCGCCACGATGGTGCTCTCGCTCTGCAGAGCGGTAGCGATGCGCGCCGTGCCCCGCAATTCACCCAAAGCCTCGTGCCCGCGGTGAGCGCGCACCAGGGCGATCGCGCGGATGGTGTGTACCCATGAGGCCGTCTTCACATCCGCGACCGGCAGCTTTTCCGAGACGGGTCTCGGCCAGGAATGAACGCCAAAGCGCGCCTGCGGCTTCGCCTCGGCATCCAGCACCGACTGCCACTTGCCCGCGAGTTGCTCGTCGCAGACGTGCAGGATCGCCGCCGGCAAGCTCGCGTCCGGCACTTTCTCCAGGTGCCATGGCTCACGGAAGTCGGCGAGTTGGATCCCCTCGGGACTCTGGAGACCGACGGGCAGAAATTTCGGCACCCAATCGGCGGGCAGAGTCGGCGGCTGTGTCGGTTTTTCTTCCCGGTCTACGGGCACCGCGGCGAAGGGAGTCTGCCCGGCAAAGTTGATGGCGGGGTCCATCGCGGGCGGCAGCGGCGGGAGCTCGAGCACTTTCCGGGTCATCAGCGCGCCCTGGCGATATGCCTGCCAGCGCTGCTCCTGCTGCCAGCCCCACGCGAATGGAGCGACGACGATGAGCAGCACGAGCAGCGCTACAGGCAGGCTCGCCCAGACGAGGACTTTCAGAACGGAAATGGGTTTGCGGGCGGTGCTCACAATGGTTTCCCTCTCCTAGCAGATCCGGGGCCAGCGAGCTCCCGCGGCAAGTGGACAACCTCACTCGTGCGCTGGCGCCAAAAATAGGTTCCGCGAAGAGCGCGATCGGGAAAAGTGGAATGCAGGCCAGCCGGTGAATCGGGCAAATTCTCACCACATTTTCGCTTGAGCGAGTGGCGGAATGCCGGTTGTCTTGCCCTTTCCCGTCCATGATTTATTCCCTCGACCTGCAGACCGCCTTCATCATCGTGGGCGTGCTGCTCATCGCCGCTCACGCACTCGCGCTGGTGAAACCTGCCGTGGTGCAAGGCTGGCTGCGCACTTTTCCCCGCTCGCGCAAGTGGGGCCTCGCGCTGGTCAGTGTGGCGGCGACCTGGTTTTTCCTTCTTGTCGGCAAAATGGACCTGGGGGAATTCTCGAACTGGCGCCAGGTCGTGCTGATCGCCACTCCCATCGCTTGGGTGCTCACTTGGAAATACGTCGACGAATTCCTCGCCGTGCGTTCGCTCGGCATGATCGTGCTGCTGGCCGCAGAACCGCTGCTCGAGGCGGCCTTCCTCCGCCCGGAGATGTCGAAGCTCTTCCTCGTGGGGCTGGTGTATGTGTGGATCGTTTTCGCGATGTTCTGGGTCGGCACACCTTATACGCTGCGCGATCAGATCACGTGGGTGACCGGCGCGGAAAAACGCTGGCGGCTCGCCTCGCTGGCGGGGATCGTCTACGGCGTGCTGCTCCTCGGGTTGACGTTCACGCTGTCCAAGCCGACGGCGTAATTGGGCGGTCTTTTCGCGCCGCAGTCGTTGAGCAGGGAGAGAAATGAAGCTCCAACTGTCGCAAATGTTGTTGGAAGGCTTTTCCGGTTCGATTCACATCGGCTTTGGCGTCCTCCTCTCGGTGGCAACACTTGCGATCCTCGCGTTGTTGATCGGCGTCATCCTATTGCGGCGGAAGTGACGCGGACCCCGACGGGCAGCTTTTACAAAAAGAGCCCGCGAATCACCCCAATCTCACCGAAGCGGGCAGGCCCAGCCTTCGGGTATCGGCGTAATTCGCGGGCCAAGAAGTCTCTCGAGGAACGCGTGCGGCGCTTAGTTTTTGGCCGAGGAGACGACGTCGTTCAGCTTGAAGATCGGCAGGAACATCGCGATGACGATGCCACCCACGATCACACCGAGGACGACGATGAGCAGCGGCTCGATGAGCGAAGTGAGCGCGGCGAGAATCGCCTCGATTTCTTCGTCCCAGAAGTCGGCCATCTTCTCGAGCATGGCGTCGATCTTACCGGTCTGTTCACCAGCGCCGACCATACGGACAAGCATGGGCGGGAAGATCTTCTCGCGGGCCAGCGAGGCGGCAAGGTGATCGCCTTTTTCGATGTCCGAGGAGACTTTCTTGATCGATTCCTCGACGACGTAGTTGCCGGAGGTATCACCCACGATGGACATGACCTCCAGGATCGGCACACCAGCACGGATGAGCTGGGCAAAGGTGCGGGCGAAGCGAGTCATGCAAATCTTGTGCACGAGCGGGCCGAAGACCGGCAGCTTGAGTTTGTAGGTATCCCAGAGCTGGCGGCCGCGCTCAGTCTTGAGAAACGCTTTCGCGCCGAAGATGGCGCCACCGATCATCAGGACGATCCAGTACCAATTACCCCGGACGAAGGCGCTGACATCGAGCAGGAACTGGGTGGGCGCCGGGAGATTCGCGCCGAAGTCGGCGAAAATTTCGCCGAAGACGGGCACGACCTTGACGATGAGGAAGGTGGTGATCGCAAAGGCAATACAGAGCACGATGACCGGGTAGGTCATGGCGGACTTGATCTTCTTTTTAAGCCGGGCAGCCGACTCGAGGAAGGAAGCGAGACGATCGAGAATTTCCGCAAGGAGACCGCCGGATTCACCCGCCTTCACCATGCTGACGTAAAGACGATTGAAAACCATGGGGTGCTTTGAGATGGCCTCGAAGAAGGAGTCGCCCTGCTGCACGAGCGCGCTGACCTCGCCGATGATGCGGCGGAGGCCGGCCTGCTTTTTCGGGTCGGCCTGCTCGTAGAGCGCAGTGAGACCGGCGACGAGGGGGAGACCGGCGTCCACCATGGTGGCGAGCTGGCGGGTGAAGAGTACGAGATCGGTTTCGGTGATCTTGCCCCGGGGGGTGGCAGCCTTACCACCCGCCTTCTGCTGGAGCGAAAGCACCATCAGGCCACGACCCATCAGCGTATTGATGGCGTTATCCTCGTTGAGAGCCTCCTGGATGCCGGAAATGGTCTTCCCGGAAGCATCGCGGGCTTGATAGGCGTAAGTGAGCATACCCCTGGAAAAGCACGCGCGGTGCCAAAGGCCGGAAATCCGAGCCGGGAAATTGAGTATTTACGGCATTTTGTGTAATTTCTGGAACGTACGACGTGACTGGCCTCTGTTTGAGCGTCCGGCAGATTGTACGTAGTCCCGCCTTTAGGCGG
>JBGGMZ010000369.1:0-15307 GCA_041287745.1 Chthoniobacter sp.
CCCCGCTCGTGGCGCAGCCCGGCTCGGCTTTCATTTATGGCCCGGCGCCGCTGCAGGTCTTTCACGAGGTGTTGAAGCGCAAGCTCGCCGGCCGCGGCGAGAAGCCCACGCAGTATCTCGAGCGCAAGGTGTTGCACCCGATGGGGCTGGGGCCGCAGCGTTATCTTTCCGACAAGGAAGGCAACCCCCTGCTGGCCACCGGCTTCATGCTCAGCGCGCGGCAGTGGTCCCGCATGGGGCAGCTCATCCTGAATGGCGGCAGCCCAGTCGTATCGCCACATTCCTTGTCGCTGGCGTTTCGTGGCTCCTCCGCGAATTGTGCCTTCGGCATGGGCTTTTGGAACAATGCGATGGCCGGGGATTCGGCGGGTCGCGAGCTCGACGTGGAGGACATGCTCGAGCCGAAGTGGAACCGGCAAAACTGGCGCAATGTGTGCCTCTGCCACGACGCGCCGTCCGACATGGTGGCCTCGGTGGGTTCCGGTTACCAGCGGCTCTTCGTCATCCCCTCGATGCACATGATCATCATCCGGCAGGGGCAGTTCGGGCGGTTTTCCGACGCGGAGTTCCTGCGGCTGGCGCTGGGGCGGGCGTAATCCGCCTCGCGTAGGTGGCGGCTTCCTACTTCGGGGTCGCCTCGATGAGTAGACCTTTTTGCACCTGCCAGGCGTAGCCGAAGGCAAAGCCGAGATCACCGGCTCTCGATCTCTGGAACGCGGCGGCGAGGTCGGGCTGATTGTATTTCGAGAAGAGCCCGATGGGGCCGTCGTAGGAGCCGTAGAGTTTCACGTTCCAGCGGCGCGAATCGAAGTCGCGGAACGGGATGCCGGAGTCGTCCTGCACGATGAGTGTGCTGTTGGTCAGGATGAAATTGCGGATCGTGGTGAAGCTGCCCTCGTGCATGAGGTAACTGGCCGACTTGAGCAGGCTCACGCCGGGGCCATGACGCTTGCAGAAGGCAAGGAAGGCACCGTTGGCTCCGCCGTTGGAGAGATCGGTTTTGAAGTAATAGAGCGACTGGCTCTTGCCCGACGGGCTGTGGAAATCGATCTCCACACTGGGCCCGCTGAAGTTTACGGCGTTGATGGTGCAGCCGGACTTCTCGAGGAAGACGAAGAGCAACGGCAGCGTGCCGCCGATGTAGCCGCGGGTGAGATCCACGCGCATGTCCTTCGTGATGAAGTAGTGCGTCGTGAGCATGGTATCGAGTGCCTTGCGCAGGTTGTTGAGATCAGACGAGATATTGCCTGGCGGCATCTTCGCGATGTCCGGCACGGAACCGACCGGCTCGGTGCCGCAGAGAATGTAGGTCGAGGCGTTCGGAAAAAACGTGCGGGCGTAAAGGAAGTCCGGCCCACTGAACATGTAGTAAACCGTGCCGGAGACGCGGGAGATTTCCGGGTTTCCCTGCGCCCAAGCCCGCGCTTGGGAGAGCTGTCGCTGATCCATCTTCGCCCACTTTCTGTCTAGCTCCGCGGAGTAGCTGGTCCACCACGATTCTTTTTGCAGTGCTGCCAGCTCGGGATCTTTCGCGGGTAGTCCGGCGACGAATTTTGCGAGGTCGTCGGCGGACGGTTGGCTGTAGGCGAAGAGCGTGCCCAGGAACGTAGCCAGGGCAGCGAGCAGCAGGGTGCGTTTCATTGTGCGGGTGTGGTGGCGGGCTTGGTTGGTGGTGATGAGTTGTCGCCGCTCTCTCCGCCCCGGAAGGTGGCAAGCATGAGAGAGGACTGGCTGGCGTGCCAGCTGTAGCCAAAGCCGAAGGGCAGGGCCGGTGGGTGGCTCTTCTTGTAGATTTCGGCCAAATCGGCCTGATATTCTTTCTCGAAAATCTTGATCGGCGCCGTGTAGTTGCCGAAGTAACGCACCGCCCATTTCGACGAGGCGAAGTATTTCACCGGGATGCCGGAGTCGTCCTGCACGATGGTGCTGCAGTGGGTGAGCAGGAAGTCGCGCGCGGTGGTGAAATTGCCGGAATGCGGCAGGTAGGACGCGGCCTTCAAAAGTGCGCGCCCTGTGCCGAGGCTCTCACAGAATTTCACGTAGCCGGGCTGGGACTTGATGCCTTCATTCGAGAGATCGCTCTCGAAATAATAGAGCGTCTGCTGCGCGCCGCTCTGGCCGAAGAAGACGATCTTTACGCCGGGTGTGTTCGCTTTGGTAGTGGAAACGCTGCCGGCCTTGTCGAGCCATACGAGTTGCACGCTGTCGATCTTGCAGCCGGCGCGCTCCAGGAAGACGTAGAGGATGGGGAGTGTGCCGCTGAGCGCATTTTGCCGGAGGTCCACCTTCATGTCCTTGGTGATGAAGAAGGAGAAGCTCAGGACGGAGTTGAGTGACTTGCGCAGGTTTGCGAGGCCGGCACTGAGGGCGCCAGCTTGCAGGTGTTGTACGTCGGGGATGGTGCCCACCGGCTCGAGACCGGCGAGGACGTAGGTCGAGGCATTGGGGAAAAACTCGCGTGCGTAGAGGATGTCCGGGCCGCTGAACATGTAGAACATGGGCGCCTTATCCGCGCTGGCATCGGTGAGAAATTCCGTGCTCCACGCTCGGATCTTGGTGAGCTGGCGCTTGTCGAGTTCCGCCCACGCCTTATCAAATTCCGTGGCGTGATCTACCCAGGACTGGTTCCGGCAGAGACTCTCGAGAGGAGTATCGCGCACGGGCAGGCCGGCGAGGAAGCGCGCGGTGGTATCGGCGGGGACGTCCTGCGCGAGGACACGCGTCGCGCACGAGAGGGTGAGAGCAAAAGTGAAAAGGAGAGCCAGACAGGGCTTCATACAGCAGGGGTGGCGGGAGTGGGTGCGGGGTTTTTCGGGGAAAGATAATACACGATGAGGCCGAGCGCGATGGTGGCGAGACCGAGGAGGGAAGGCGTGCGCGTGGACGGATCTTCCAGCATATGCCAGAGCATCCAGACGCTCACCGTGAGGAAGATGAGCGGCGTGACCGGGTAGCCCCAGGCCTTGTAAGGCCGCGGCAGATTCGGCTGCTTCCAGCGCAGGACGAAGACACCTGCCACGGTGAGAGCGGAGCTCAAGGTGAGGGCAAACTGCACGTAATTCACGACGGAGGTGAAGGAGGTCTTGATCAGAAAGAAGGTCGCTACAGCGGCCTGCACTAGAATGGCCACGACCGGGATGCCGCGCTGGTTCTTTCGTCCCAGCCAGCTCAGCGCGCGCAAATCTTCGCCCATGGCCATGGTCACGCGCGGACCGATCCACATCATGGAGCTCACAGTGGAAACGAGACCGACGCAGATGAAGATCGCCATGACCTTGCCACCAGCTTCGCCGAAAAGATGCGTGCCCGCCACGAGCGCCACCTGTTCCTTGCCGGCCATCTCGCTGATGGGCGTGGAGCGGAGGAAGGCGGCATTCACCAGGAGATACAGCGCCATGACGAAGAGCGTGCCGAGGCCCACGGACCACGGGATGGTGCGCGCCGGGTTGCGCACTTCGCCGACGATGTAGGTGGAAGCATTCCAGCCGGAGTAGGAATACATCACGTAATAGAGGCTGATGGCGAAGGGCGTGCTCGTGATGAGTGCGTTGTCACCGGCCGCGGGCAGAAAGGAAATCGGCTGGCTTTGCTTCACGAAAAAGCCGGCGCCAATAATCACGAGGATGAGGGCGATTTTGAGGAGCGTAGAAGCGTCCTGAAAGGCGCTGCCCAGCTTTACGTCGCGCAGAAGCACCAGGGTGCTGATCCACACCAGGCCCAGCGCGAGGACACGCGGATTCGCGCCCGGCCAGATATCGGAGATGTAAGTGCCGAAGGGGATGGCGGCGATGGCGACGGGTGCGGCAAAGCCGACCGTGGCCGAGACCCAGCCGGCGAGGAAGCCGACGGCCGGATGGTAGATGGTGCCGAGGAAATGGTATTCGCCGCCGGAGCGGGGAAGCGCCGCGCCGAGCTCCGCATAGGCGACCGCGCCACACAACGCGCAGACGCCACCGACAAACCAGAGCAACATGATGACAAAGCCAGAATGCAACCCGCCGACCTGGAAACCGAGGCTGGTGAAAATGCCAGTGCCCACCATATTGGCAATGACGATGCACGTGGCCGTGAGCAGCGAAATGGATTTCACCGCAGAAGAAGAGGCGCCCGGATTCACAGAAGGTGCGGAAGGACTAGGGAAAGCATCGGCGGAAGTCAAACAGTGTGCGTAAGGGAAAACGGGACGGGCAGGGGCATTCTTACAGTTTTTATCGCTTTTGGCGCCGTATGAGGATGGCCGAGGAAAAAGTTCGGTCGAAGACGTGCGCGCAACTTCCACATCAGCCGCTTGTTTTCCCATCGCCCTGCGACATAGTGCCGCAACCCCCAAGATGCTCTGCCGATTGTCCGTTATTCTAGCTCTCGTGCTTGGCGCCAGTATGGCCTCGGCGAAAGAGCCGGCGTTCGACCAGCCGCCGCATGATTACTGGACCCGGCCGCTGAACGACCGCTTCACACGGCTGAAGGAGGACATCGAAGCAGGGAAGGTGACGCTCGACGGTGGCGGAGGCGAAAAGGCCTTCCTGCTCAGCCTGCTCAAGGTGCTCGATGTCCCGCCGACCTCGCAGATGCTGCTCTTTTCTACCACCAGCCTGCAGTTGCGGCTCATCACGCCCTCGAACCCGCGGGCGTTGTTTTTCAATGAAGATATGTATGTCGGCTACATTCCGGGCGGGCGGATCGAAATCGTCTCAGTCGATCCGGCGTTGGGCGGTATCTACTACATCTTCGATATCCCACGCGGTGCGGAGCCTCTTCACGCCGAGCGTTCCAATCGCTGCATGAATTGCCATGCCGCGGAGGACACGGGGGAGGTTCCCGGGTTGGTCATCAAGTCGGTCATGCCGGGCATTCGCGGAGGCAGCCTGGATTCCTATCGGCATAGCGAGACGGGGCATGCAGTGCCGTTCAAGGAGCGTTTCGGCGGGTGGTATCTTACGGGTGCGCAGAATTTCGCCCCGCACCTGGCCAATGCCATCGGCCAACTCTCGGCGGCGGGAATGACGAAGTATCCCCTCGAGCCCGGCACCCGCTTCGACTACGCGCGCTATCCGATGGCGAGTAGCGATGTGCTGCCGCAACTGCTGCACGAGCACCAGATCGGCTTCGTGAATCGTGCGGTCGCGGCGACCTATCACACCCGCGCGCTGCTGGCCAAGGGCCCGCTGGATGATGCAGGCATCACGGACTTGAACAAACAGGCACGAGAGTTCGCGCGCTACCTACTCTTCGCGGATGAAGTGGCGCTGCCGCAAGGCGGGGTGGTGGGCGAAGCGGCCTTCAAGACGGATTTCCTGCGGACGAGGCGGCCAGATGTGCAGGGCGTGTCGCTCAAGGATTTCGACCTGCAGACGCGGCTGTTTCGCCATCGGTGCAGCTACATGATCTACGGCAGCGCCTTTGCCGGGCTGCCGCCGGAATTCAAGCAGCGCGTGTATCGACGCCTCGGCGAGGCGCTGGATGTGACACATCCGGATGCCGAGTATGCCTACCTTCCGCCCGCGGAAAAGGAGGCTATCCACAGCATCCTCCGCACGACGCTTACGGATCTGCCGGCTGGGTGGTAAGCCTTTGCTGAGGGGGACGGCACATAGCAGATGGCAGATGGAAAATGGCAAATGGAAGATGGAAGATGGAAAATCTGCCATTTGCGAATTTGCCATCGCCTTTCGCCCATCGCCCTTCGCCCTAAAATAAAAAGCGCCTCCCGCTCATCGCAGGAGGCGCTTGGAATTGATCAGCTGTTAGCTGTCTGCGAGACTTACTTCTCGAGAGGAGCCTGGGCGTCCTTCCAGCCGGAGATGCCAGCGGAGAGGTGCTTCACATTCGTGTAGCCCAGTTCCTTGGCGACCTTGGCGGCAGCCTGGTAGGCGTTGCAGGTCGGGCCGCCGCAGTAGGCGACGACCAGCGCGCTCTTGTCGGAGGGCAGCTTGCTGGCGATTTCCGCCTTCTGGGATTGGAAATCGATGGCGCCGGGGATGTGGCCGCCCTTGAAGGAGTCGGAGCCATTGGCGTCGATCACGGTCACTTTCTTATCCGCGATGGCGGACTTGAGTTCCGTGATGCTGATGTCGGGATATTCACCGGCATGGAGGGCGACGGCGCCGAAGACGACCGCGAGGAGGGTGAGGAATTTCTTCATTGAGTAGAGGTGGATTGGTTTGGTTCAGGTTTGTTGATCCGTCCCCGCCGCCGGATGGCGACGAAGCGCCCCGCGAAGCCTTCCCCGCCCGGCGCGATAGCCCCGGGAGACGAAGAACTCACGAAGTATGTTTTACGGACAGTGCAACGCTAAGGATGACCCGAAGTTTCGCAACTTCTTAGTCGGGACTACAGAGAGGGCCGGCGGCGAAATGTTCAATCTTTCCAACGAAAAGCTCATTTTCGCCGATGGGACCTGCCACGGCTTATTTTGCGGTCGGCAATTCCTTGATGCGGATGTGGCGGTATTCCATCTGGTCGCGATCCGCCTCCAGCCCGATCGGGCCGGTCTCAGGCAGCTTCAGCGCTTCTTCCAGCACCTCGCCATTGCAAGTGCAGTGGGCCACGTTGTCCTTCACCACCACCTCGATTTCGTTCCACTCCTGCGGCTTGTATTTCGTGAGCGTCTTGTAAGGGCCGGCCACCAGGTAGTCGCGGCACTGGAGTTGCGGCTTGCGCAGGAAAATCCCGCTGTCCGCATTCACCACCGCGCGAAATTCGATGCGCAGGATGAAGTCCTTCGGAAATTCCTGCATCGTCCAAAGCTGACGCAGTCGCGGGCCCTTCGCCGCATCCTGCGGATGCACCGTGAGGATGCCATCCTTGCCCGAGTAGCGCCCATCGGTCGCATCATTCTTCCCCTCGATCGCCGGCTCATCCTTGTAATGCCAGCCAGTGAGATCCTTGCCATTGAAGAGGCTCACAAAGCCCTCCTCCGGCTTCCAATCGTCGGCAAATAGGGCAAAGGGAAAAAGTAGGACGGCGAGAAGTGGGGAGAGAAGCTTCATGGGAGGGGAGTGTTAGGGGCGAGAGGGCCAAAGACAAGGTTTCTGGTTCCTTCGTAGAACCAGACTCGCGGTAGAAAACTAGGAACAACAAACCAGAAACTCACCCGGTCATTTTCCTTTCGCCCTTCGCCCTTCGCCTTCATCCTTTTCCCCATGTCTTCCCCCCGCATTCGCACCACCACGGTCGGCTCGTATCCTTTGCCCGAATGGCTGGCGGCGCTCCCCAGCGAGCAAGCCCGCGCCGATGCTACGCGCGTGATCTTCGGTATCCAGCACCAGGCCGGCATCGATCTCCCGACCGACGGCGAACTCTACCGTTTCGACATCAATCACCCGGACACCAACGGCATGATCGATTACTTCGTGCGCCCGCTCGGCGGCGTCAGCAGCGCCGTCGGCGCATCGGCCTGGCGGCGCTTCTCCGGCACGGCGGCCATGGGCTTCCGCCGCAAGCCCGCCGGCGTGGTCGTCGGCGCGATCGAGGAAGGTTCGCTCAATCTCCTGGCCGATTGCGCCATGGCCGCTTCCGTCGCGCCCGGCCCGTTCAAGTTCACCGTCACCAGCCCCTACATGCTCGCGCGCACGTTGCTCGATGAGCACTACCGCCATTTCGAGCGCCTCACCCTCGCCCTCGCCGATGTCCTCGCCGAGCAGGTGCGCGAACTCCCCTGCGCCTGCGTGCAGGTCGACGAGGCGAATGTCACTGGCAACCCCGAGGACGCCGACCTCGCCGCGGAAGCAATCAATCGCGTGCTCGATGCCGTGAAGGTGGAGCGCGCCGTGCACTTCTGCTTCGGCAATTACGGCGGCCAGACCATCCAAAAGGGCGAGTGGAAAAAGCTCACCGGCTTTCTTTCGAAACTGCACACGAATCATCTCGTGCTCGAGATCGCCCACCGCCCGCCCAACGACCTCGAAGCCCTGCGCGAAGTCGACCCGCGCATCAGCCTCGGCATGGGCGTGATCGACGTGAAGGTCAACCACATCGAGACCGCCGACGAAGTCGCCCGCCGCCTCGAAGCCGCGGAAAAAGTGCTCGGCGTCGGCCGTGTCGGCTGGGCGCACCCCGATTGCGGATTCTGGATGCTCAAGCGCAGCGTCGCCGATCGCAAGATGGAGGCCTTGGTGAAGGGACGGGACCTCTACCTCGCTCAGTAAGCCGAGTTGCAATACAAGGTGCTGCCAAACGCCTTTTCGTTGTAGCGGCGGTCTATGACCGTCGATGCTGCGTGCAGACAGCCCGTATCGACGGTCATAGACCGCCGCTACAGCAGCGCCGCATCGCGGAGCGATGCCATGCCGGTAGCCGTGGACTTCAGTCCACGGAACCGACATCCCTCGTAGACTCGTCGCGGAGCGACGTTTGCCACCGCAGCCGGCGAGCGGCGAAGTAACTCGTGGGCAGCCCCTGCATCGTGCATATGTTCACCTCAAATCATGTCCCGAGAGATCGAACGCAAATTTCTGCTCAAGTCCGACGCCTGGCGCGAACTCGCCGATGGCGTGACCTATCGCCAGGGCTACCTTTCCGCCACTCCCGAACGCACTGTCCGCGTGCGGATCGCCGGCGATGAAGCGTTCCTCACCGTGAAGGGGCGCAGTGTGAAAAACAGCCGGGCGGAATTTGAGTATTCCATCCCTCTCGCCGACGCGGAGCAGATGCTGAAACTCTGCGAGGGCCCGCTCGTGGAGAAAACGCGCTACGAGATTCCTCATGCTGGGAAGACATGGCAGGTCGACGAATTCTGCGGCGACAATCATGGGCTCGTCACCGCCGAAGTCGAGCTGACTACCGAGAGCGAGCAACCCGAGATTCCCGACTGGATCGGCGAAGAAGTCTCCGGTGACCCGCGCTACTACAACTCGAATCTGGCCAGGCATCCTTTCTCTGCATGGTTGCCCGTGGGTTGAGCCGCAAGACTTCCGGTTGACGACCTACCTGGCGGCTTCGTCCACCGCTGCTTTCGCTTTGTTGAGCATGCTGCGATAAGTCTCGTTGGTGATTTTCGCCTCGTCGATGCGGCTCAACTCGGCTCGCGCTTCGGCGGTCTTTCCTTGGCGGCGCAGGATGTCGGCGATGGCGACGGCCGCGGTGCATTGCTTGAAGACGTTTGTGGTTTCATACACCTGGCGATAAGCGGAGATGGCCTTCGGGTCGTCTTTCAGAAGGTCGTGGTAGGTCGCGCCCAGCATCAGAAGCGTCTCCCCTTTGAGATTGGGTTCGGTAACGTAGGACGCCGCGAGGAGGAGATCGCCCTCCGCCCGCGCCCCGTCTTTGGTGAGGTACCATGCCCGGCCGCGGGTGGCGGCGGCATCGCCGATTTTCCAGAAGGGCCATTTCGAGATATCCTCGTCGCCAAATTGCCGGGCGGCTTGTGCCGCTTTCGATTGATCGAGCAGATTCTGCATCACCACCGTCTTCTTCACGGCGTCGATCGGGATGCGGGCGGCGAGATCATCGGCGATGGGAAACTTGCCCAGGCGGGAGGCAAGATTGGCGGCCAGTTCGAGCGCGTGCGATTTCTGCAGCGGCGTCACCTTTCCCTCGGCAGCCGCGGTGTAGGCGGCGAGCGCTTGGTCGCGCTTGCCCGTGCGCGCGAGCTCTCCGGCTTTGCGCGTCGCCTCCAGGAAATCGTCGTCCGGCTCGGCCGCATCAAACTGGTGCGACAGTCCATCGTAGAAGGTCGCAAACTTCATGGCGTGATGGAAATCCGCTGCGCCTGTCGGGGAAAGTGCGCTGTATTCCGCGGCGTCCTCGCGGAGACGCTGGCGGCAGATGTTAACATGCCAGGGCAGGCTCACCGTCGGCTTGTGGCCGATGATCTGGTGCAGCGGATCGTTCTCGTCCTCGGTGATGGGCAGGCGCACTTCGATGTCCCAATGGTCGTCCTCGATGTGAGTGGCGACTTCGGCATTCGAATCCCAAGTAAACCACTTGTCCCGCGACGTGGACCGGTCGAGATCGGTGATCATGCCATTTGGGCTGATGGCGATCTGATAGTAGGAGTGGGATTCCGTTTCGATGAGCAGCTCCACGGCGTCGCCGTACCAGAGCGCGCTGTCGTCCTTGCGCGTGGCGCCGATATGAGGTTTCTCGCCGCGCCGCTCTTCGCAGCGGATGCCGAAGTAGAGATCGTGACCCATCCAAAATGACTTCACCGTTGTGGCGAGGGCGGGCGGGCGGCCGGTTTCCAGCTCGCGGAGTTTGACCGTGGAAGCAGCCGGGCATTTCGTCCATGCCTCCTCGTCGAGCTTGCCGTCGATCGCGATCTTCTGGCTGGGATCCTGCACGAGACGCAGCACCGGCACCGGGCCGCGGAGGCGGCCGAGCTGCTGCGATTTGTTGCGCAGGCCTTTCAGGTAATCATCAAGCAGCGCGAGGCGCTGGGCATAGACGCCATCCGCTTTCACCTTCGCCTTTTCAAAAAGTGCCAGGGCCGTGTCCGCCTTGTCTTTCTCCTTCTCCATGGCCTGCCAGTTCCCTTCGCAGTAGTCGAAGAAGGCATTCATCTCCGCCTCGGCCGGGCCGTAGAAGAGCCGCACATATTCGCGGAACATGGCGTCGACATCCGCATTCTTTCCGCCCCAGTACATGCGGGTGGTGAAATAGATGAGGAAGTGATTCAGCCCAACGCCTTTTTTCTCAAAATCCGCCGCCACGCTCAGCCAGATGTCCTCACCCTGCGATGTTCCTTTGGTCGCATTGATACTGGCGCCCAGCGTGTGCGGCGTGAATGAAGGGAGATACCAGCCACGATCGGTGAACGGATAGTTCTCGAAGATCAGGATCGGGTTGTCCGTCTTCGCCTGCCAGTTTTCGCGCAGCTTGCGCAGCTCTTCCATTTCCGCGGGACGGGTGCTGGTGAGTCGTCGGCCGCCCACAATGCCGACGACGACGTTTGGCTCGAGCTTTTCGATTTTTAGCGGGGGCAGCGAATAGATTCCGTAAGCGCAGTTCAGGACCTTTTTGTCCGGGTGTGTCTTGCGCACTTCCCGGGCGACTCGGTTCACGAAGCCCCAGATGTAATCCGAGGCCAGTCCTCGATTTTCACGTTCCGGCGAATCCTTGCCCGCGCACAGCGGACACTGGCAAATGGCGGTATAGCCATCGGGAGGCATGATGGACACGACATCCATTTTGAAATGGTCGAACTGGGCGCGTACGTTACGCACGGTTTCAGCGATGAGTTCTTCGTTCGAGTAGCAGAGGTGGTTGTTGGCCCCTCGCTTGAAAAGCCGCTTCCCGCCCATCTGGGCAAACCAGTCGGGATGCTGGGAGAACATTTCCTCGCGATCCGTCATCTCCGCCATGCCGTGCGCGATGCCAAACCCATAGGGATGGCGCACCCCGAGCCGCATGGCCCACTGGGCCAGGTCGGCGCCGTGCACGCCGAAGGTGATGTTCACCTGGCGCACGGGAAAGTCGGGCCGCACGGTTTCGTCGCCCTTGGGCAAGGCGATCGTCTTCAGCGAAGGCATCACTTCGCCTACGCTGCCCGGCATGTACCAGCGCGCGCCGAGTTTCATGACGAAACCGCAGACGGCATTGAACGAGCCGCGCTCGTCCTGGCTCCAGAGGTAGAAAGGCGACAGTTTGCCGCCGGCCTTTCGCTCCGCATCGGGCACTCCGGTAAAGGCGGGCACGCCAAAGCGGCTCTTGTAAATCAGCGGGTTCGGCAGGCCCCACAGGGCGCCGGTGATGTGATCCCATTCCGATTGCGACTTGCCGCTGACGAGATCGGCGCTGCTTTTGGCCCATGGCTCGATGGGCGTGAACTCCGTGTCCTCGCCGAGGAGGGCCAGCCAATCGCTGCCCGAGACGATGCGATATGCCCCGTCCTTCAGCCCCTCTGCCGTGATCCGTAGCTGATCCGTGTATTGGCTGCGCCCCACGAATACGTGCACCGTTTGCGCGCTCGGCTCGGTGACAATCGGTAGATGCGCGCCGCTGATCTTTTCGATGTCGTCCTGCAGCTCCTGCGCGGCGAGTCTTACGGTGCGGGCGGGCTTCTCCGCGATCACGATTTCGGAACGCGGCTGGCCGTTTTCGACAAGGAAGGCGTCAGCGGCGCACAGAGACGAGAGCGGTGCAAGCAACAGGGCGGCGAGAAGTCGTAGCATGTGATTCATTTCTGGGGGATGGCAGATGCGCTGACGCAATAGTGAATCTGCCGCACTCGCGCCTGCTTAGTGAACAAAAAGCACGGTCGCGAACGGGATGCTTTTCATTCGCCAAACGTCGAGGATGCCGGGATATAGTCGCCGGCTTTGACTCCTCCGGATACTGATCATTACGCGACTCTCGGCCTCGATCGGCGCTGCACGCTCGCGCAAATTCGTGCGGCCTACCGTTTGCTCGCCAAGCGGCATCATCCGGATGTCAACGGAGGATCCGCGCAAGCCACTGAACACGCGAAGGCGCTCAATGCTGCACACGAGGTTCTCTCCGACTCAGTGCGGCGTCGGGCCTACGACCGCGAGCTCTCGGAGCGCGAGGCCGTGGGCCGGCCGCCTGCCGGGGCGCAAAAGATCGAGCGCAATATTTCCCAAGACTCGAATCTGCGGATCGAAGATTTCCTGCGTGGAACGACCTTGAGCGTGCGGGTCAATGATCCTGCCAACCCGGATGGGCCGGAGGTTTACGATCTCGTCGTGCCGCCCGAAACCGCGCCGGGGACACGTTTTCGGCTGCCGCGCAGTGGGGCTTTCGCGGGCGGATTTGTGCAGGTGCGCGTGAAGGCGCTGCCGGGATTTCGTTTCAAGGCGCGGGGATCGGACTTGCGTTGCGATCTGCGCATCCAATCGCGCCGCGCTGAGCAAGGGGGCACTGAAATGATGCCGGGGCCTACAGGGGCTCTGATCCGGGTATCCATTCCGGCCAAAGTCGGACGCGGTGCCATTCTGCGCATACCGGGCGAGGGTTTGCCCAAGCCGCGAGGCGGGCGGGGCGATCTGCTGGTGCGCATCACGTATCGTCCCGAGGTCCGCATCTCGCGATCTGCTAGAAGGTAATCAGGAAAGCAGGAAGGCAGGAACGGAAGACGAAATCTCCCTGCTTTCCTAATTAACTCCGCTTATCCGGAAGTTGGTTTTGGCAAATGCTCTACGATTTTCCCAACCGCTGCCCAATGGCGCGCGGTGATTGACGCAAATCGAGCACGGCACTGACGAGCACACGTCGACCGGCGATCGAGTAGAAAATGCCGAGGTGAGTTCTTGTTACCACGAGGCGGCGGATGTGCCTCGCGAAGTTCACGGAACCTGCCTCGGGAAAGGCGCGCAAAATGCCGAGCGCCTTGTCCACCTGAAGATATACGCGCTCTCCTCGCGATGCGTATATGCTGAGCAAGTCTTCCTGTGCGCCTTGCAGGAGGACAACCTCGTGAAGCCTCACGGCAGGTTGAAGCGCCGCTTGAATTCTTCGAGACTCATCGCGGTGCTGGGGTCGCGCTCAAATTCAGCGAACCGCTGCTCGACCATGGACATAATCTCCGGACTGGTAGGCAGTTCCTGCTGACGCTCCTCGATTTCCGCCCAAAGTTCATTCGCCAGCAGCCATTTGTCCTGCAGGCTGAGTTGCTTCACGGCGGGAATTTGATCGGCAATCATGGACGAAAGCTAGGCGATTTGGCTGCGATTAGCAAGGTTACAGGTCCCGCACGGTTGCGACTGGCGGTGGCAGCGCCTTTAATGCTGTATCATCCCGCCGCTTTCATTTCATGCCAGACCCACTGTCCCACTCACCTTCGCCAGCAGGCTGGCACCTCGATCATTCGTATGCCCGGCTGCCGGCGGCGTTTCATGCGCGCGTTGATCCGACGCCGATGCGTGAGCCGAAGATGGTAATCCTCAATCGCCCACTGGCGGAATCGCTGGGGCTCGATGCGGAAGGGATCAACGATCCCGCAATCTTCGCTGGGAATGCACTGCCACCTGGCGCGCAACCGCTGGCCCAGGCTTATGCCGGGCATCAGTATGGCAACTTCACGATGTTGGGGGATGGCCGGGCGATTCTGCTCGGCGAACAGGTGACGCCAGGCGGCGCGCGCTACGACATCCAGCTCAAAGGCCAGGGGCCGACGCCTTTCTCGCGGCGCGGCGATGGTCGCGCGGCGCTGGGGCCGATGTTGCGGGAGTACATCATCAGCGAGGCCATGCATGCGCTGGGTATTCCGACGACTCGCAGCCTTGCGGTGGTGACGACCGGGGAGCCGGTATATCGCGAGACAACGCAGCCGGGCGCCGTGCTCACGCGGGTCGCGGCGAGCCACATCCGGGTGGGGACATTTGAATACGCGGCGGCGCGCGGAGAGAAAGCGCTGCTTCAAGCCCTGGCGGATTACACGTTGCAGCGCCATTACTCGGAAGCCGCAGCGGTCGAACAGCCCTACGTCGCGCTGCTCGAATCGGTGATCGCGCGGCAGGCTGCGCTGATCGCGCGTTGGCAGTGTGTGGGCTTTGTCCACGGCGTGATGAACACCGACAACATGGCGCTCTCCGGCGAGACGATCGACTATGGCCCGTGCGCTTTCATGGATGCGTATGACCCGGCGACGGTGTTCAGTTCCATCGATCGCTTTGGTCGCTATGCCTACGGCCAACAGCCGGAAATCGCGCAGTGGAATCTGGCCCGTCTCGCCGAGAGCCTGCTGCCGCTGTTGCACGAGGACGAGAAACAGGCGATCGAGATCGCCAACGGGGCCCTGGAGGATTTTGAGGTCCGCTTCCAACGCCACTGGCTGGAGGGCATGAGATCGAAGCTGGGTCTCTTCAATGAGGAGAGCGACGACATCGTGCTGATCCAGTCGTTGCTCGACTGGATGCAGCAAACGAAGTCCGACTTCACGAACACCTTTCGCGACTTGGCCGACGCCTCATCAGCTGCACTTTTCCGCGACCCTGCCGGGATCGAGTGGCATCAGCGCTGGCAAGCCCGCTTGAGCCGGCAACCGCAGTCAGCCCCGGAAGTTGCCGAACTCATGAGGCGCCACAATCCCGCCGTCATTCCGCGCAATCACAAGGTCGAGGAAGCATTGGCAGCGGCGGTTGAGAAGGATGACTCGAGCGTGATGCAACGGCTGCTTGCGGTGTTGGCTCGGTCGTACGATTCCACGCCGGATCAGGTC
Source organism: Chthoniobacter sp. (assembly GCA_041287745.1). GTDB lineage: Bacteria > Verrucomicrobiota > Verrucomicrobiia > Chthoniobacterales > Chthoniobacteraceae > Chthoniobacter. The sequence continues at coordinate 15,116 of JBGGMZ010000369.1, forward strand.
GAATATCGCATGCCGTCGGGATCGGACTCCTACCGGACTTTTTGTGGCACCTAGAGCGTCTGCCAAAAGAAGTTTCCGAATCCCGGCGCGTGGAGTGTTTGAATCAGGAAAGCAAGAAAGCAGGAACAGAAGACGAATCTTTCCTGCTTTCCTGCGTTCCTAATTTGCATCGTTTATCCGGAAGTTACTTTT
>JBGGMZ010000370.1:0-40348 GCA_041287745.1 Chthoniobacter sp.
GGCCTGCGAACGCCACCGCCCGAAGGAAGCCCTGGCGCAACTGCTCACCGCCGCCTCCGAGGCCGTGCAACAGCTCGAGCACAACCCACACGACCAGGAGGCAATCGATGCCTACAACTTTGCCACGGCGCGTGTCTTCACGACGATTCGCGACGGAAAGCTCGACCCGTGGACGCAGCCGCTGCGCGTGCCCGCGGAAGGTGGCGACTTCATCCTCGAGAAGCGTCCACCGAAGAAAAAGATCACCGACCCCTCGCTGTATGAATTCACACCGGCGGACCAATTTGATGTCAAGGGCTCCTATGTCACGCAGCGCACGGTCAAGGCGGGCGTCGGCGCGCCCCTCGTGGCCGTAAGCAAGGACGCTCGCACGGACGCCAGGGAAATGTTCGCACCCGCGCGGACCTACTATGGTGTGACGGCAGTGCTGCATTTCATCCCAGGGCGTGACAAAACCGGCGCTCGTCATGTGGTGGTGGCTTTCGAAGATCCACTTGCCGTCGAAAACACTGCGCTCGATGGCGGGCATTTTCCGCTCGCGGCGGATTTCACCGTCCCGTTGGCGGTGATGCTGGCGAAGGAGAATCCCAAGAAGCTGGAGATGTCGCGGGTGTTGCGCCCGGAGAAGTACGCGAACACCGCGCACATCGTGCGGCTGCAGCCCTACGACCCGAACAAAATCGTGGTGATCGTGACGCACGGCTTAATGGATTCGCCCGCCACGTGGGCGCCGATGATCAACCATCTGCGAGGCGATCCTTTCGTCCGCGAGCATTACCAGTTTTGGTTCTACAGTTATCCCAGCGGTTATCCTTATCCGTACTCCGCGGCCATCATGCGCGAGCAGCTCGATGCCGTGGAAAAGCGCTTTCCGCTGCACAAGCCGGTGGTGCTCATCGGCCATAGCATGGGCAGCCTCGTGAGCCGGCTCATGATCACCGACAGCGGTGACAAGCTGTGGATGGGCACCTTTGGCAAACCGCCGAGCCAGACCCACTTCTCGCCCGGCACTCAGCGCCTGCTCGAGGACGCGCTCATCTTCAAGCATCGCCCGGAAGTCGGTCGTGTGATCTTCATCTCCGGTCCGCATCGGGGCAGCGATATGGCGACAGGCTGGTTTGGCCGGATGGCCTCGCGCCTGGTCAGGGCACCCTCGACCTTCCTCCGCATCGGCAGCGAAGTGAGCCATGCGACCGTGTCGGACTCTTCCACGCTCAAGCTCAGTGGCGTCCCGAACAGCGTGGACACCCTCGCACCGAACAATCGTTTCGTGAAGCTCATCAACACCGTCCCGATCACGCCGGGCATCCCGTATCACTCCATCATCGGCGACCGCGGCAAGGGCGGGAACAAGGACAAGACGCCGCCGGTCAGCAGCGATGGCGTAGTCCCCTACTGGAGCAGCCATCTCGAGGGCGCGCAGAGCGAGCTCATCGTGCCGTCGACCCACAGCGCTCATCAAAATCCCCAGGCGATGGCGGAAGTGGATCGCATCCTCCGGCTCAACGCCGGCGCACCGCCCAAGAAGAACTAAGACAGGCTGAAAGAATCGCCCGGCAGGACTTCTGCGACGATCGGATTCAACTGCGGCGGCGCAGAGGACTTAGATATCCCCTGGGAAGGAAGAAAAGGAGGCTACCACCTCCCGCTTCCCACTCCGCGTCCTTCGCGCCTCTGCGCCTCCGCGTTTGAAAAACGGCCGCTGCTACGGCATAGCGTGCCTCGCTCTCTGACCGCGACTACACGATCGAGGCAGGCACTGCGCCGAGCTGCTGGTAGAGGCCCAGAAAATCCCAGTGGTCCCACGCCTCGACGAGCTGGCCATTCTTTTCCCGCGCGATGACTACGCCGGTGAATTTGATCGACTTGTGGGTCGCGGCAATCCCGAGGCCACCGCCCTTATGAGTCGCTCGCACCACACAACGCACGATTTCCTTGTCGCCATCGCTCAGCGCCTCTTGCACGTCGACGTGGATATCCGGAAACGTCTCGCGGAAGCCCCGCCAGAATTCCTTGAACTGGACCGTGCCGGTGATGGGTTTGCCGCTGGCGTCCAGCAGCCCGTGCGCCACCATGTCAGGCGAGGCGAGTTCATCGATGGCGCTCTCGCGCCCCTTGTTCCAGACTTCTTCAAACCAGGTTTTGAGCAAATGCGTTTTTCCGTCGGGCATGATTTTTTCCTCCAGGTGTTAGGGAGCGCGAACGCTCGGATAAGAGCGCCCATTGGATTCCTTTAGGCGCGCCCGTCAATCCCGAAACGCGGACTCAGTGCTCGCTTTCAACTGCACTTGCACGTCGACGCCTGTTCAGGCTCGACGGTAGGGAAAGAGAAGATTCACCACGAAGGCGCGAAGACACGAAGGAAGAAAAGCACTTTGGGGGCTCCACCAATCTTCTGCTTCCTTCGTGCCTTCGCGTCTTCGTGGTACATCCCCCCTTTTCCGCAGACCACACTAACCGCGGCGAATCTGCGACCCGCGGAAGCGGATATTCATGCGGAAGACCTTCTTCACGCGGCACTGGATCTCGCCGGTCTGCAGGTTCACGCGATCGGGTATTTCCAGGCGATGCAGGTCGACCGTGGCGTGGAACCCGCGCTCGGAGAATACGTCGATGAGCATAGCGAGCGCTTCTGGATCGTGAAAGAGTGGCTCCTCCGTATTGATATCCGCGCGGCCGGAGATGGCGTGGCGGATGATGATGGGCATCATCCTGTGCTCGATGAAATCGCACACGGCGTTAAAGAGGTCGGGGTGTTCGACCTGATAGGCATCGAGCCGGCGCACCAAATCCTGGCGGGCGTGACGGATGATCTCGCTGGCCAGCGGGATGATGCGCAGGCGGTCGAAGGTGCGCGGGTCGAGCTCGAGGGAGCTCTGGTACTCCAGCTCGCGAACGATGTTTTCATGCACCAGCTCAAGCGGCGCCTGGGCGTTGATGAAATGGTAGTGGAAGATTTCCTTCAGCGAGACGAGCGCATCGTAGGTCTTTTCCTTGAAGACGCGGTAGCGGTTGCGCGCGAGGGCGGGGTCGAAGTCGGTAGCACGTTCTTCCCATAGCTCGCCGAGGCCGGAACTGCGGACTTCCTCATTGTGCGCGAGCACTTCACGGCCGCGCTTCATCTGCCGCGCGATGCTCTCCGCTTCGTCGACGAAGAGGAGGAGGATGTGGAAGATCGGTTGCTTGAAATGTGCGGCGTCGTGCGTGGCGGAGAATTCGCGGCGCAGGGCGATCATCTCGTCGAAGAGCATTTTCAAGCACTCGACCTGCACCTTTGTGCGCGGGAATCCGTCGAGGATCGCGCCGTTTTGCTGGTCGGACTCGAGGAGTTTGCGAAAGAGGATGCTGACCACTTCACGGTCGCCGACCATGCCACCTTGGGACTTCAGCTTCTGCGCCTCCGGGCTGTCGAGAAGCTGGCTGACCACGATGGGCGGTGCGGTGATGCCGCGGAGCTCGCAGATGAAATCGGTGTTGGTCCCCTTGCCCGCACCGGGCGCGCCACCGAGGAGGATGAGCTCTTTCGGGAAGCGGAGCTGGGGACGGCCGTAGTCCTTCTCGAGCTGCTTCCAGACTTGGTTGAAGATGAGCTGCGCGTCCTTGATTTCGAGATCGGCCGGCACGGGCGCGATCGTCTTCGTTGCGAGGTCTTGGGCGTTTCGAGGCTCCATTTGGGAGGTCACCGTAGCGAGACGCGGTTCATTCCGTCGAGCGGCATTGGGAGGCAATGCCGAATGGGGAATGCAGAATGACGAGAATTCCATTCCCGGAGCCCTTCCCCCTCGCGCCCGTCATCCGTCATTCACGTCTCCTTGCTCCACTCGATGCCCGCAATCTCCCGCACCACTTGCTCCAGCTGCGTCGTCTCCATCTCCACGAGATGACTGCACTCGGGAAAACGGCCTTCCCGCACATCGGCTACATATTCGCGAAATGCGCCCAGGCGCTCCTGCTGCAGGCGGCGATGCTCGGCGGCGAAATTGCGATACGCCTTCGCATGCCGCGGCGGACGCTCGTCGTAATCGCCGAGGATATCGTCGGAAAAGAGAAACTGGGTATCGCACCCGGTGCCGGAGCCGAGCGACATGAGCAGCATCTTCGTCTGCGAGGAAAGGAAGCGGGCGAGATTGTGCGGCACGACCTCCAGTTCCGCGGCATAGGCGCCTGCGCTCTCCAGCGTCTTCATGCGCCGGTGCAGTTCCCGCGCTTCCTCCACCGTGCGCCCGATGGCCCGATATCCCGTCCACGTCACGTGCCGCGGCACCAACCCAAGATGCCCCACGACCGGCACACCTTCCCGCGCCATCGCCTCAATGATCAACGGACTCGCCGAGCAATAGACCGAGCTCGCCCCGGCCTCGAGCGCGCGAAACGCCACCCGGATCGCCTCTTCCGGCGAAGCGAGGCCATGCGGTGTGGCGGCGGAAAGAAAGCTCTTCGGCGCTGCCGCCACGAGATACGGCAGCCGCGCCTGCGCCTCGGGGCTATCAAAGCTGCAACTCATCAAATCCACGCCCGCCTCTTCCGCAGCTGCGGCCTCCTCAGGAGACTTCACGTGGATATGCGTAAGGCAGCGTTTGCCCTTGAGCTGTTGGAGTTCGTAGACGGTGTATTTTTTGCGTGGTCGGAGCATGGGACGCAGGTGTGAACGGTGGACAACTTGGCCGGGGGAGCGAGCCATTTCGGCGCTCCCACCGCCGCTCGAAGCCTCTGAAATGCGCCCCTCTGCGTCCAGCCCTAGCTTCGGACACACGATCCGGGCTCTCCGACGACCTCTGTAGCATTGCCGGCACAGCTCTTCCCTCAATGCGAAATACATACCTTCCCCGATAGCGCCGGTACGCAAACTGCAATTAAACAAAGGCATCAAACCGCTACTACCACACGCCATCCAGTTTACGGTCGACGACATTCCGGAGCTCCGGCAGGTCATCTGGCTCTGCCGCCAGTTCCGCCAGGAAGCGTCGCGGCGCGGGGACTGGCGCGCGGAGATTTTCGCCGAACGCCAGACTCGCACCGCGCGCCAGCGCTACAAAGCGGCTCTGAGCTGGCTCCGTTGCAGCCACTGACTGGGTTCGTGCCGTCGCCGCCACACTCCGCCTCCGGGAGTGGGCTCGGATGTTTGCTGCCGAGGGAAGAATAGCGCAACCGGGAGAGCCTTGAGCGGGTTTCAGTGATCGTCCTCCTCGTGATCTGCTCCTCCCATGAACCGCCTCGCTTTCATCCTCTCGCTCATCGCGCTCTGCCTCTCGGTTCACGCCCAAGAGACACCCAAACGGCGCGGCTTCACCTATCCGCCCACGATGGAGGGCGCGACAGTGGAAACCTACAAGGAGATCAGCGGCACCGCGTTGAAGCTGTGGATTTTCCAGCCCGAGGAAAAAGCCGCGCCCGGTGCGAAAAGGCCGGCGATCGTGTTTTTCTTCGGCGGCGGATGGACCGGCGGCTCGCCGTCGCAATTCGAACGCCAATGCCGGCACCTCGCCTCGCGCGGGATGGTCGCCATTACCGCGGATTACCGCGTGGCCTCCCGCCAGCAGGTGAAGCCCACAGCGTGTGTGGCCGACGCGAAATCCTGCATCCGCTGGCTGCGCAAGAATGCCGCACGCCTGGGCATTGATCCCGATCGCCTCGCGGCGGGCGGGGGCTCGGCTGGCGGGCATCTCGCTGCCGCGACCGCCACACTGCCGGGCATGGACGAGGCTGGCGAAGATACGAGCATCAGCGCCATTCCGAATGCCCTCGTTCTTTTCAACCCCGCGCTGTCGCTCGCGCCATTCCCCGGCTTGGAATCGAAAGGCTTTGAGAAGAATCAAGCGGAGGAGCGTTTCGGCTGCGCCCCGGAAGCGATCTCGCCGCTGCATCACGTCGCGGAGCATTTGCCGCCCACGCTCATCTTGCATGGCCAGGCCGATACCACCGTGCCTTTCGCCAGCGCCGAGGCCTTCGCTGCGGAGATGAAAAAGAAAGGGAACCGCTGCGACCTCGTCGGCTACGAAGGCCAGGCCCACGGTTTCTTCAACACCACGCGCTTCGATGAAACGCTCGCCGAGACGGACAAATTCCTCGTCTCGCTCGGCTACCTTCCACCGGCCAAGACGGCGCCCTGATACGCCGATTCCGGACTCCATCGTCGTCCCGCATCAACGCCGCTGTTGCGCGATGACCATGATCGTCGGGTTCACCAACTCGCAGTCGAGGCCCTTCGGCCGGCATAACTTTTTCCCCGGGCCCAAGGGATCATCCTCTCCCCAGTAGAGATCGAGCTGCCGATCTTCCAGTCCTGATCCTGTGTCGTTCACCTGCCAGAGGAGATTGTTGAAATGGTCCGGCGCCTGGGCGCAGCGGATCCGCACCATCATCGCTGGTTTGACGAGGGCAAAGGGCTTGGCGATGGCACACGATTGACGCGCGACCAAGGGGCGTTGCCGATTGTCCACCGGTTGCTCGATGAAGCCCCACTCTTTACTCCAGTAGCGGATGTAGGCCTTCCCATCGACGGGCTCCTTCAGCCGGCCAAATCCCTCGGCCTGGACCGCGCGGAGAAAATCCACGGCGTATTTGTGATTCCCCAGTCCCGGCCTCGTCTCCAGCGCCACGTTGAAACCACCCTGCTTGGTGATCCCGCTTTCGCGCGGGGAATAGTAGATGGTGCAACGAAAGGTATTCTCATAGGTCGCCAGCACATCTTCTCGTGGCAGGATCGGCTCCACCTGTACGGGCAGATCCAGCCGGACCGAGCGAGATGACGGCTGCGCGAAATGCTGGCGCCATTGCCAGAAGCCCCCCGCAAGCAGACACACTCCGGCCAAGGCCGTCGTGAGCATCATCGCGCGCCGCATGTTTCCTGAATCGCTTCCGGAACGTTGTGCGGTGGTCTCCGAAATTTACCGCTTCGGCCTGCGGCTGTACCCTCAGGCAACCCGCCTTACCTCAGGATGATCGCGCTGGCTTCTAAAAGACTCGCCGCACGGAAGTTCGGCTGGGCACGCAGTTTTTCGTCGTAGCCGTAATCAATGAAAATGGTGCGGCAACCGGCGGCGGCTCCGCAGTCGATATCGCGCCAGCGGTCGCCGACCATCCAGCTTTGCGCGAGATCGATTTCCAACTCGCGCGCGGCGCGGAGGAGCATGCCGGGTGCTGGCTTGCGAAATTCCGAGGGCAGGCCCTGGCCAGGGTCGTAACAGACCTCGACGCGGTCGATGGGCAGCCGCTCGCACATCGCCGCGTGCATCGCTTCCACTTCCTCGCGCCGCTGGGTACCGCGGCCGACATCGGGCTGATTCGTGGCCACGATCAGCAGCCAGCCGGCGTTTTTCAAATTCGCACAGGCTTCCTCAACACCGGAGAGCAACTCGAACTCCGCCAGCGACGCCGGCGGATAGGGCTTTCCCTCGCGTACCACGGAGCGGTTGATCACCCCATCGCGATCAAGGAAGACCGCGCGTTTCACTTCACACTTTCCCACTTCGTCTGCGCCACCTTGAGCTTCGGATGCGAGACGAAGAGATGCCAGACGACACCCTGGAAGGCCTCGGAGTGCGGCGTGATATTCGAGGGGTTGACCGTGGGGATGATGACCGCGGCATCGGCGACTTGCGCGGTGTAGCCGCCATCCTTGCCCACGATGCCGTAGACCGCCGCGCCTACGCTCTTCGCCAGCTTCAGCGCCTCGACGAGATTCGGGCTCACGTTCTTTTCCAGACTGCCGCCGCCGACGGAGAAGACGAGCAGGCCGTCCCTGCCATTCACGCGGCTGCCGCGCAGCCATTCGGCGAAGACGGTGGCCCAGCCTTCGTCATTCGTGCGCGCGGTGAGCTCGGAGACATTGTCCGTGGGCGCATAGGCCTCGAAGCCGCAGATCTTGCGGAAGTCATTCACGGCGTGCGAGGCATTGGCCGCGCTACCACCGACACCGAGGATGAATAGGCGGCCGCCGCGGTCGCGGACGTTGGCCAGGCCTTCGACGACTTTTTCGAGAAGCGCGGGATCGAGTTGCTCGACGATGCTGCGGGTCTCGGCGAGATGCTGTGCGGAGTAGCTCATATGGGAGTGCCTTGGCGGACGAGGGTTTCGAGTTCGGCGAGACCGGCATGGGAGCCGACCTCGTAAAAGCGTTGGAAGACTTCATGCCCGGCGAGCGCGCCTTTGGCAACCAGTTCGCGCTGCACATCCGCCAGGTCGAAGACCTCCCCTTCCGGCCGCCCGGCAAAAACGGAGGTGCGAAAGACACCGAGCCCGTAGTCGATATGGTGCATATCGGAAGTCTTCTCTCGCTTGTCGTAGCGCACGATGCGTCCGTCAGCAAAGTGCACGTTGCTCGTGTCCCATGCGCCTTCGTTACGGAAAACAGTCATGAGTCCCAGCTGTCCGCTCGCGCGGAATGTCTCGAAGACAGCGGCATAATCGATGGGCAGATACGAGTCACCATAGAGGACGAAGAATTCCTCGCCGAGCAGCGGCAACGCCTGCCGCAACGCACCGCCCGTGCCGAGCAGTTTTGGCCCATCGAATACATAGCGCAACTCGACGCCGAACGCGGCACCATCACCGAAATCCTGCTCAATCATTTCGCCAAGATATCCCACGCACATCACAGCGCGCCGCACTCCCCTGGCGTGCAAGAGCCGGAGCTGATGCGCGAGAAATGGCTCCCCCGCTACTGCGACCAGTGACTTGGGAATCTTTTCGGTAATGGGCCGCAAGCGCGTGGCAAGTCCGCCCGCGAGAATGGCGACTGGAATGTCCGCAATATCCGCCATTACTCCTGCGCGACGATCTTCGTGCCCTCAAAATCGAACCGCACACGCACCTCGCGCAGCCCCTTCTCGCGCATGGCGCGCCGGAGCCGCGTGACTTCCTCGGTATAAAACATGAGGAAGCCGCCGCCGCCTGCCCCGATCAGCTTCCCACCAAGCGCGCCGTTGGCGATCGCGTAGTCGTACCAGTCATTGATGGTCGGATTACTCATCCCCCCGGAGCGCTCTTTCTTGCGCTGCCAGTGCACGTCCATGAGCCGCGCGAATTCGCGCAAGTCGCCGGCCTCCAGCGCCTCCTTGCTCTGCACGCCGAGCTCTTTCACGAAGTGCAGATTCTCCACCATGGATTTGTCGAGGCCCTTGGTCTTGTCGTCATGCTCTTTCAGGATTTTCGACGCCGAGCGCGTGTAGCCAGTGAAGAACATGAGGAGGTTGTCCTGCAGGTTGAAGAGCGTCTCTTCCGAGAGTTCCACGGGAATGACTTCCACCGAACCACCGGGGAGAAAATGAAACGACGTCACACCGCCCACAGCAGCGATGTATTGGTCCTGCTTGCCGACGGGCTCGTGCAGTTTCTCGATCTCGATCTGGCAGGCCTGCGCGGCAATCTCCGCAGGGCGTACGATATTCTTCCGCAAGGTGTGCAGCGCCTTGAGCAGCGCGGTGGTGAAACTTCCAGAGGAGCCGAGGCCCGTCCCCGCCGGAATATCCGCCATCGAGGTGATCTCCAGGTTTCGGTCGTTCACGCCCACCAGCTTGAGCGACTCGCGGATGATCGGATGCTTGATCTGCTCAATGTCCGTGGCCTCCTCGTACTGCGAGTATTTCAGGATGAAGCCTTCTTCAAAGCGCCGATGCACGTTGATATAGACGTGCCGATCAATCGCCGCAGCGATGAGGAACCCGCCGTGCTCTTCATAGTACGACGGAAGATCGGTGCCACCGCCACCGAGCGAAATGCGAAGAGGAGAGCGTGTGATGATCATGCAGATGCCTTGCGCGCTACGGCGACAACTTGCCAGCCAAAAGGCGTGGCGAGGAGATTGAAACGAAACAAAAATCGAAACACGCCCATGACAAATTTCGCGAGCGCAGAGCCGCCACCCGCGGCGCCGGTCTTCACTTCGCCGATGAGCTTCTCGCCCCGTGTGATCACTGTCATGCGGTAAAGATTGAAAAAGGGGAAACCCGCCAAGCAGACCCGCTCTACCTCAAATCCCGCCTTCTGCAGCACATGGCTAATGGATTCACGGGTGAAATGCTGCCGGTGGCCGATGTGCTTGTCGAAGGCCGACATGAGACCACCGGGCACGGTCACGATGAGCTGCGCGCCATCCGCGAGATAAGGCCGCGCCTGGCGGAGGAAAGCCGCTGGATCATCCACATGCTCGAGCACTTCGGAACACACCGCGTGGGTGGCCCAGCCAGTAAAAGGTTGGAGAATTGCCGGCGGCTCGAAGAGATCGGCCACGAGGAAGGTGGCCTTCGGCGTCTTGCGTTTCGAAATCTCCACTCCGCTCTCGCTCAGCTCCGCGCCGAGGAATTGTGCATCGGGAAGGGTGGCGGAAAGCAACTCCACCATGTCGCCCTGGCCGCTGCCGATGTCGAAAACATGCGCCTGACGGCCCTTCGCAGATGCCGTGAGCAGCGCAGAGATGATCGCGTGCCGCATACGCTGCGCGGGATTTTCACGGGCCGCATCGGCGTATTGATCCCAATGCGTGTCCCAGTCATCGTGCGTTCCTGTGGTGGGCTCAGTCATCGGAGCGGGTGGCAGAAGCGAAAAGGTTGAGGCCGAATTTATGATAACGCAGATCGATCCGGCTGGGCTGAAAGCCGGCTTTCACCAACAGCGGCCAGAGGTCGCGCTTGTCGTAATACATCTTGTGATCGTCCATCTCCACCTTCGGGCTCAGGCCGAACCGGAAAGCGGAAAGCTCGAGGAAAAATTTCCCGCGCCACGTGGGCACATTGATGAGAAGCACGCCACCCGGCTTGAGCAACTGCCACGCGGATCGCAGCGCGGCCAGCGGCTCCGCGAGATGCTCGAGCACCGAGATGAGCATCACAACGTCGAACGTCTCGTCGCCGAGCTTCGGCAGCGTCTCCTCGATCGGCCCCTCAAAAAACGTAAAAGGCCCAACGCCGTGCAACGCAGGGTCGATTTGGAAATCCGCGCCCACGCCCCTCTGGATCCGATCGCGCAGGGCGACGAGGAGCTTGGCGCGGTAGCCGCAGCCGAGCTCCACAACTTCCAGCGCATTCCCCGCCGGCAGGCAGCGCCGGATGGCCTGCTGGGATAGCCATACGCCAAAACGGTCCACCCACGAGACACCATGCTGACCGTAAGCTTCGTGGCTGCGCGCGCTCATGGATTGCGGGTGGCGGCAATGCGCTGGGTCATCTCGATGAGCAGCGTGAAACAAAACGTCTGGAATCCCAGAATGATGAACAGCAGACCCAGAATCGCGGGATGCCAGATCTTCGCGAGGCGCAATCCCCCGGAGATGTAGTTGACCAGCAGGACACCCTCAAGGATCACGCCGAGCAAGGTCATGACGCCCGCGATGGTCATACCTCGATCGTAAGTGAGCGCCGTCTGAATGCGCCGCGCGAGCCCGGGCCGAAGCCGGTGGAGGATGCGGGCGAGCACACCGATCTGCACGCAGCTATAGCCGAGCGTTGCGCAGGTGAGGCCGAGCAACATCCAGTAAAGATTGAACTCCACCGGCCCAATGTGCACAGGGCCTCCCACGAGTAGCACGGTGAGCGCGAACCCGACGACGAAGAGCAGAATCCCCGGCTTGAGCAGAAAGGAATCCGGCGAGTAGACCAGCATGACCTTGAGATTGATCCAGCCGGCGATCCACGGCGACAGCCAGCCCATGCGGCGGTGATGACTCATCCTGCCTTCGCGGTCCTTGTAAAATTTCACCGGCACCTCGGCGATACGCAGGCCGATGCGGGCGGCTTTCAGCACCATCTCGCTGGCGTATTCCCAAGACTGCGATTGCAAGTCGATGCGCTGCAAGGCCTCGCGTGTCAGGCCGCGCATCCCGCAATGAATGTCGGAATACCTGCTGTGATAGATGACATTCAGAATCCGCGTGGTGAGCGGCGTACCGAAATACTGGTGCAACGGTGGCATCGCGCCCGCCTCGATGGTGCCGTGAAAGCGGCTGCCCATCACGAAGTCCGCTCCCTTGCGAAACTCCTCCACGAACGGCACCAGCTCGCGGAAATCGTAGGTGAGGTCCGCGTCGCCCATGACGATCCATTTGCCACGGATGAAAGGAATCGCGTCAATGTAGGCTCGGCCCAGCCCGCGCTTGGGCACCCGCAATACTTCCGCGCCGCGCTCGGCTGCAATTTCCGGCGTGCGATCTGTCGAGCTGTCCACGATGAGGATTTGCCCGGATACGCCGGCCTTGGCCAGCCCTTCGCGGCACCAATCGACAAACTCGCCTATCGTCACCTCCTCATTCATCGCAGGGATTACGATCGATAGCTCGACCGCCGCCGGCTCCACTCCCGTGGGCAATAGGTGTTGGGGGGCGGTGGAGTCGGTCATCAGCAGCGATGCCTAACCGGGAGGATGTGCGGATGCCTAGCCATTTTCAATCTCCGCCCGCATCGCGATGATGGCATCGCGCACTGCTTCCGCCGAGATGCGCCCGGCGCGCCAGCCCAGCGACTTGATCTTCGTGACGTCGAACCGCGCCACCGGCACGTCGCCTTTCCACCCGCGATCGCCTCCGGTGAAATCGTAGCGCACGCTGCCTGGTGGGAGATCGCTCACCGCCACTGCGATGTCGGCAATCTCGCGTACCGTGATGTAATCGTCGGTGGCTACATTGAAGAGATCGAAACGTTGCGTGCTTTTTTCCGCCACGAGGAAGACGGCGGCCAGGATATCCTCGACGTGGATGTAGGATTTGCACTGGGTGCCATCACCCAGGATGCGCAATTGCGAAGGATCCGCGCGAAGGCGACGCACGAAATCGTAGCCTACTCCGTGCGTCTGCCGCGGTCCGACCACGTTGGCAAAGCGGAATGCTCGGCCTTCGATGTCGAACATGAAACAATACGCGCTGATAAGGGCTTCGCAAGCGAGCTTGCTGGCGGCATAGGGCGAGATCGGAATCAGCGGTCCGTAATCCTCGGCGAAGGCAACGGAGGGATTTTCCCCGTACACGCCACTACCCGAGGTATAGAGGATATTGCGCACGCCATTGATGCGCATCGCCTCGACCACGTTTTGCGCAAGGTAGGTGCCTTCCCAAAAATCGATGTCAGGCTGGGTCGCCGCCTTCGCAATGTCGGGATTGGCCGCGAGGTGAAACACCGCGTCGCAACCTTGCATGGCCGCGGTCACGGCTTTCACGTCCTTCAAGTCGTCACGCACGATTTTCAGCCGCGGATCGTCGAGCAGGCCGGCGAGATAAGCGTCCCGGCCGGAGCTGAAGTTGTCGTAGATCACCACCTTCTCCACATTGGGCATGGAGAGCAGGCGGCGCGTGAGATGGCTGCCGATGAAGCCCGCGCCACCGGAGATGAAAACTTGGCGAAAGTCGTTTGGATTCATGGCAGGTAACCGCTCTTTCGATAAATGGATTCCACAATGCGCAACGTGGCGAGGCCCTCACGCAAGCCGGGCTGCGGTGGACGGGCGAGACGGATATCCTCGAGGAATTCCGCCATCTCCAGCCGCCACGATTCGTCACCGCGCGGGTATTCAAAGATCGTCGTATCCGGCGGCCCCATCGCGGGCAGCATCTTGTAAAAGGCGATGCGTTCGATGCCGTAGCTGCCGCCCAGACCTTCGAGGTGTAGCTTGCCAGTGCGGCCGTAGATCTCGAGGGAAAAGAGATTCTTCCACTCCGTGCAACTCACGTGCAGCCAGGCCGTCTGGCCGCGCGCGGTGCGCAAGTTGAGGAAGGCGTTGTCATCCACCGGCATGTCCCAGAAATAGGTCGCGGCATGGCCGTCGATCTCGGTGAAGTCGCCGAGAAACCACTGCGCAAGGTCGATTAGGTGCACGCCCTGGTCGATCAACTCACCGCCACCAGAGAGCTTGGGATCGGCGCGCCATTCCTTTTCGTAACCGACACGGCCGCCGTGGCCGTAGCGACCGCGGAGAAACATGAGCTCTCCGATTTCGCCCGCGTCGATGATCTCGCGCGCCTTGCGGAGCGCGGGGTGGAAACGGTGATTGTAGCCAATGCGCACCTGCACCCGCCGGGCCTCCGCCTCCTGCCCAAGTGTCTCCAACTCCGATGCGGAAATGGCACCGGGCTTTTCGATGAGCACATGCTTACCCGCGCGAATGGCCTCGAGGGCGAGTGGCGCTAGCGCGTGATTGGCCGTGGCCACCACGATCATCTGCACCGGCGAGCGCAATACCTCGGCGAAATCGGTCACGGCTTGCGTACCGGGAGACAACGCCGCGAGATCCTGCGCCCGTTTTGCATCGAGATCACAGGCCATCGCGAGTCGTGCACCGGCTAGCGCTTGCGCGCGCTTCCGGCCGATGAGCCCGCATCCCACGATGGCGATATCGAGTGGCGCGCTCATGTCAGAATTTTGCGCCGCGTTCCTCGGGCAGGATGCGGCGCAGTTGATAAATCTCGCTCTCCGCCAGGCGAGGGGCGTGCGCAGGGAGCGTCGCCCAATCATCCCACTGCGCGCTCAGAAGCCGGCCCGTGATGCCATCGGACTTTTCGGACAGCAGAAATTCCACGAGCGCCCACACCTTCTCGATCGACTGGCCGCCCTCGGCCAGTTGCCGCTGTGCCGCTTCGAACTCGCCTCGGCCAGAAAGCTCAGGACCGCGGCTCACCGTCTCGCGAGTCATGGCCGTATTGATCGCACCTGGGGCAATGGCGTTGATGTCCACGGACAATCCGGTCCATTCCACGGCCAGCGTCTCGACGAGCCGCACGACGCCCGTCTTCGCCGCGGCATACGCGGAAAAATTGGGACGCGCCTTGGTCGCACCACCGCCGGAAAAGCAAATAACCTTCGCCCGGCGTGGACTGCGCCGCAGCAATTCCCAAAAAGCCCGCAGCACGAAATACGTCCCATCGAGATCGACGCGCACCGTCCCGCTCCAGACCTGGGGGTCGACTTCCATGGCGGGCCCGATCGCGCCCTGGATTGCCGCGCCGCAGATCACCACATCTACGTGCGGCCATTTCGCCGCGATCTGCGTCTGCGCGTTCTCCACCTCCGACCACAGGCTCACGTCGCAGGCCGAAGTTGCAAAACCGGCGTTTTGACTCGAGCGCGCCAGCCCCCACACCTCGTGCCCGGCTCCCGACAGTTTCTCCGCGAGATGCCGGCCGATCCCTGAACTGGTGCCCGTGATGACAATACGCATGCGCAGGAAAAATCAGGTTCGCACGTCGAAGATCCAGGCGTTCGTCGACAGCCAGTCGACGGTGCGCTCCACGCCCTGTCGAATGGTGAGCTTCGGCTCCCAGTCCAGCCCGCGAATCCTGGCGGTATCGAGGAAGATGAAAGGATTGTCGCCCACCCATCCGCGATCGCCGCCCTTGAAGCGCAGCTCCGGTTCCACGCCCATACGCGCGCAAATCCACGCGATGGAATCCCTCACCTCGCAGTATTCATT
Organism: Chthoniobacter sp.; assembly: GCA_041287745.1. Lineage (GTDB taxonomy): Bacteria > Verrucomicrobiota > Verrucomicrobiia > Chthoniobacterales > Chthoniobacteraceae > Chthoniobacter. The sequence goes on from JBGGMZ010000370.1 coordinate 15,391, forward strand.
CGTGCCGAGATTATAAATCTGCACGCGATGTTTCGCGTCGCGGGCGGAAGCGCGATTCACGGCATGCAACATGGCCTGGACGCAATCGCCGATGTGCAGGTAGCTCTTGCGCTGCCTGCCATCACCAAGCACATCGAGGTGGCCGGGGTGCTCCTGGAGCTGCTTGTAGAAATCAAACACGTGGCCGTGCGTGTAGCGCTCACCGAGGATCGAGACGAAGCGGAAGATATAACCCTCCAGCCCGAAACCTTCACAATACGCTGCGATCATTCCCTCACCCGCGAGCTTCGACGCGCCGTAGAGCGATGTCTGCACCGGGAAAGGTGCATCCTCCGGCGTGGGAATCGTCTTCGCCTCGCCATAGACCGAGCCGGTGGAAGAGAAAGCGATGCGGCGGATGCCATTGGCGCGCACGGCCTCGAGCACGTTGAAGGTCGCGATCGTGTTTTGCTGCAGATCCTTTTCCGGGTGCTTCAGGCCGAAGCGCACATCCGCATTGGCCGCAAAATGGAAGACGATGTCGCAGCCGGCCATCGCCTCGGTCAGCGCCTTCAGGTCGAGCGTGTCGCCGCGCAACAACTGGAACGCCGTCGAGGTCTTCGCCTTTTCCAAAAAGCGCTCCTGCCCTGTGGAGAAATTGTCCCACGCAACTACTTCATGACCATCCGCCAGGAGTTGATCAGTGAGACTGCTGCCGATGAAGCCGGCCCCGCCAGTGACAAACGCTCGCATACCGCTCAGGAATTGTAGGCCACGAGGTTCGAGCGAAACACGCCGACGCCGATGCCGCTATGAGTGACCATCGGCGGCTCCGCCGGCCACAGCGAGCGGAGTTCCGCCGCTGAGACGTAGTTGAGATTCTCCTCGTGCGACCACACATCGTAGCGCGTGCCGCGGAGCAAACGGCGGAAAGTAGGCTTGGGCAGATAGTGGATCACGGGGAGGCAAGTGTGATGTTCGACAGGGAAAAGTCGATTCGGCACCGCAACAAATCTGCGGAGCGCCACGCGACAGAGTTCGCTGAGGAAAAAGCGCTGCTGCTCCGCACTCCCCGCGTGTTCCAGCACGGCGTTGGAGTAGACGATGTCGAAGGCGTTGTCCGCAAAGGGCAGTGGCTGGTGTGGCGTGACCTGCGCGTGCTTCACGCCGGGATACGCCTGCTGGATGGCCACGCCATCGGTCAGGCTGGCGCAGGTGAGATTCTCGCGATGCGGGTAGACCTGCTCGAGCATGTTGGACTCGACGTTCACTTCATCCGAGACGCCGACATCGAGCACGCGATCGCCCGCCTGCGGCTTCATCACCTCGATGAAAAGCTGGCAGAGCCGGCGGCGCGCCAGGAATGAAATCCGGCGTACGAGCGGCAGGCTGCCGGCGTGTTGGTAATAGATCGCATCGACCTTGTCCTCCATGGGCAACACCGCAGCAGCCATGGTCAAATGCAGAAAGCTTTTTCTCCGCCGGTGACGAGCGAGCGGGCCGCTCCCTTCGCGTCAGCTGCGGCCGGCCGGCTGCGTTCCACCTCGCTGAGCGGATCGATCCTGGTCACGCGCAGCTTGAGTAGCGCCTGTAGCCAGGTGAGCGGATCGCGGATCATCGAGACTTTCTTGCCCTCCTTGAAGGAGCGCGAGCGGTAGTTCACCGGCAGTTCCAGCGGCCGGTAGCCCTTGCGGATGAGCTTCACGAGCAACTCGTAATCGAAGTCGAAGCGGTTGCACTCGAACTTGAGACCGAAGAGGCAATCGCGCCGGAAGACCTTGAACATCGTGAAGGGATCCTTCAGTCGCTGGCGGAAAAGCACGTTCACCAGCGTGGTAAAGAACCAGTGGCCGAAATTGAGGAAGGCACTCAAGCCCGCCTGTCCGGAGAATTGCCGCATCTTCCAGACGCTGCCGCTGTGGCGCGACCCGAGCACGAAGGCCTCGCGACCGGTCATGAGCGGCTCGAGCAGCGCGTCGTAATCCTCGAGGTCATACTCGAGATCGGCGTCCTGGATGAGAATGAAATCGCCGGTCGCTTCCGCGAGACCGGTGCGCACGGCGTGCCCTTTGCCGCGCGGCTTTTCCTCGAGGAGGACTTTCACCCGCGGATGATTCCGATAGCGCATGGCGATATCGCGCGTGCCATCGGTCGAATTGCTCTCCACCACGATCACTTCGATATCGAGACCCGGCACTTCCTTGGCCAGCACGGCATCCATCAACTCGCCGAAGCTGGCCGCTTCATTGAAGGCCGGCACCACGATGGAAAGCATCCGCTTCGCCCGTGGGACCGTGGCCCGGCAGAAAGCGAGCATGTCACTGGAAGGCACATCGCGCTGGGTCTGCCGGAGCGCACTCGGAGCGAGCCGGGCAAAGGTGCGAATGAGACCGCCAGCAAAAGCACGCGGCGTATTTTCGCAATAGCTGGCCAGCGCGCCGAGGCTCATGCGGCGTCGCGCAGGCTCCACGATTGCTTGGTCAAAGCCGGCGAAGAACAGCGCCGTCTGCAGCGTCTGCCCATCAAAGAAACTCAACTGCCCCGCACGGAAAGCCGGCCACTCCTGCTGCAGCGTGCGGGCCGGCAGGGAATCGAGCGAAGGCGTGGCCACCGCGAGATAGCCGCCCGGCTTGAGCGCGCGATGAGCCGACTTGAGAAACACAGCCGGGTCGCGACGCTGGCCCAGTGTCTGCCAGATCACGCAGAGATCGAACCCGGCATCCGCATGGTCCGTGGGGTCCGCCGCGGCGGTGACGACGAAGCCGGCCTGCTCCGCGGCGGCACGCAGCGGATTATCCATCTCACCGATGAGCAGGAGGCGGCCGCCATGCGGGCCCCGATAGCGAGCGAGCTCCGCGAGGAAAGACCCGGCTTTTTCCGCCAGCACTTCATGCGAAGGCGGCGGTGCCGGCAGCGCTCCCGCCGGCTGCGGATTGAGGAAAAGAAAACGGCAATCGGCGCAACGCACGGCGCGCTGATTCTCCCGGGAAAAGGCATAGCGCAGCCGTCGGCTGGCGCAGAGAGGGCACTCGGCAAGCTGCCGCACCCCCAGGTTCATGGGCTGTGGTTGAGACATGGGCTACTCAACCCTTAGCCGGAAGCGTGCCATCCACCGTTTTCCCAGCCCGCCACCAGAGGCCGATGGAGCCCAGAAGCGTCACCAAGCCCACCGCCGCCATCCAGAGCGCCGGTCCGAGGATGTGCGGCCAATAGGCAAACTTCACGGTATGCCGACCCGGCTTTTCGATGTAAACGCCACGGAAGACGAGATTTACCCGCAGGCAGGGCGCCGGGCGACCATCTACGTAGGCCAGAATATCCCCCGCGGGGTTGAACTCCGAGAGTACCGCCAGCCCAGGCGATGGGGCATTGACCTCGAATGACGTCGTATTATTGGTCAGGTGGTAACTCTGCGCCTTTTCCACCAGCCGTTGCGCGGGATCCTTCCCCGGGAGGTGCAGGCTGGCGAGTTGCCCGCCCGCCATGGCCGCAAATGGCCGGCCATCGCCCTGCTCTATCCTTTGGGCAAGATCGTTTACATCGCGAATAGGGATCACTGCGTCGGTAAAGAAGGCGCGCGGCCAGACGGTCTGGCTTTCGTAGACATTCAGGTCGAAGGAGCCCATGGACCGTGTGCCGAGCGGGGCGGGTTCGGAGGGATCATTGAGCAGATATCGCACGTTCAGGAAATCGAGCGCGCGCTGCAGTTTCTCGTACCCGCTGGTCGAGACTCTTTGCCGCCACCCGTAGGTGCGCGGAATGCCCAACGTGCCGGTCAGAAAGAGCATCGCGGGATCGAGCAGCGCATCCGGTCCACTGATCGTCTCGACGCCCAAAAATGCGCTGAAGCCCGGGGTCATTACCAGGTCGAGGCCCACAGTCCGGGCAGGCTCGGCGGCGGTCGCGGCACGAACTGCCTGGATGGCTGGCGACTGCACGTCGCGCAGATCCCCGCGGGTTTTCGGGTTCATCGTATAGAGATCGAACCGCGTCTCCAGATACATGCCGTGGCGGAAGTGCAGGATGGCAAACATGCACACTGCCACCAGCGCCCACGCCGGCCCGGCCAGGCGATCGCGAAAGGCCGCGCGCACGGCGAGCGGCAGCACCGTCAACGCAGCCACGATGAGCATGGTGTAGCTGGCGAAGAAATCACTCTTCGGCACCGTTTCGCCCGGCGCGAGGAAACTCCGGGCAAGGCGATGAACGGCCTGCGTGAAACCGAAATAACCCGCGAGCAAGGCACCCACGATCGCCATGACGCACACCCAGTCGCCGAGCCACTCGGGATGGTTCCGCCGTGTCAGGCATTCGCGAAGGCCGAAGCCCGCCATGATGAAAAGAACCAAGAAGAGGATGCACGAGAACGTGTCGTCGAAATGGTAAATGTTTTTAATGAGCGGAAGCGATGCAGCCAGCCAGGGCGGTACAATCCCGAAGACGAAGGCGGCGGCGGGAATGGCCGGCAGCAGGCCCATCACGAAAAAGCGGTCGCGGATGAGCACACGAATGCGCACGAACGCCCACGCCACGCCGAGCAGCACGAAGAAGTTGGCCGAGGGATTGAAGAGAAACTCGACTGGCTCTATCTGCCGGTAGAAGATGTCGTCGAACAGCCCGATGAAGAGGCTCGGCTGGATCTGATAGACTTGCGGTTCGTCATAGGGCGTCCAGGCGCGGCCCAGTGCGTCGAGGAAGACCAGCCAGAGCGGCGTCGTGATGAGCACGAAGATGACGTTGGCCCAGGCAAACAGGCCGATGCGTCGCCAGCACCACGCCCAGTTCTGGCGCTCGGTGAGCATAACCCACAGGCCAGCGGCATTGAGGAACATCAGCAGCATCAGCGCTTCCTTCGCGGTGCCGCTATTGATCTGGCACCACTCGGCAAAGAGGAGAAATCCGGCCCACAAGGCCGCCTTGCGATGCGTGGAGGCACGCGCGCCTTCGATCCACGCGAGCAAGAGATACGGCGCATAGCACAGGGAAAAATTGGCCACGTGGCAGAATCGGTAGGCGAAGAAGCCCATGTACGGTGCGGAGAGCGCACAGAGCACGGCTACCGGCAGATTTTTCACCCCGCGCCAGACGAGCCAGCCGATGCCGAAAGCGAAAAGCATCTTGGCCACGATGAAAATCGTGTCCCACGCCCACGGCGCCCCACCGCTGAAGATCGTAATCGAGTGGAGCGGATCGCCGATCATGGTGAAGAGCTGTCCGAAGAACGTGACACCGCACCACGTGTAGCGCGTCCAGAGCGGGAATTCGCCGTCGTGAAAGATGGCGTGATGCTCAATCAGCGACGCGGGCAGATGCCAGTACATCGTCGCGCCGACATCCGAGCCGACGGGATTCTCCGGTGTCTCTTGCGGGGAATGCGGCACCGTGGGGAAGCGCTCGTAGAGCAGCGGCATTCCATTATTCGGCGACACATAGCTCTTGCCGCAGAAGATCACTGGGAAGGCGCACAAAGTGACGCTAAAGACTGCCGCCACCAGGATGGTTCGGAAGGGACGCGCTTCACCCCAGGCCTTCGCCCGGCGCAGTGCGGTGCTCATCGCCCCCCGGCGGGGCGTCAGCCACGAGGAGAGCAACACACTACCGACGAGCGAGCCAAGGAAGACCAACGCGATCTGCCACAACGGCGGTGGCGGTTCAACAGCGAGATCAATAGGGGTGTGCGGCGTAAATTGGAGGACCCGGATCGTGCCACCCTGTTCTGTGTGGAAGCGGACTGAGCCCTCGACCGAGCCAAGCTGAAAGTCCCCCAGCGAAGAGATCATATTTGCCGGCGGGAGGATCGCCACCACCTCGCCACGCCCGGTCGTGATCCAGCATTTCTGGATTTCCACTTCGCCGGGGCGATCGAGCCCCGTCAGCACGAAGCTGCACAGCAACCCCGAGGGAATCCGGAACTCGACATGATTCAACCGATTTCCACCCCTCACCGACTCGGTGATCGCAGACCCCTTGTGCAAACCAGTATGGTCCACGTCGGGCAACAATTGGGCGCGCCCATCGACATCCGACTTGACGAGTATGTGAAAGACCGGGCTCGCCGTGGGATGACCGAAAGGTTTCCACCAAAAGAGAATGGTGACAACCACCGCGAGGATGAGACTCGGAATGGCGTGCGCGGAGAGCGGGGAGGAAGCCCGGGGAGTATCCATTTTCGCCGTCATGAATTCAGGCCGGCCACGGCTTCGTACCGGGTTGGCTCCGGCTCCGTGGGAATTGCTTTCGCCGCCGTTTTGCCCGCGCGCCACCACCACCAGAAGGTGAATACGAGCGCAACCAGTCCGCCCAAAGCCAGATTCAGCGCGCGGTCGAGCACAGCCGGCCAGTATTCGAATCGCACCACGTGGTGGCCGGGCTTCTGGATGAGGACGCCGCGGAAGGCGTGATTGACCGGCAGGCATACCGTGGGCTAATCGTCGACGTAAGCGAGGATGTCATCCGTCACATTCGCCTCGGAGAGCACTGCCACGCCCTCGGATGGAGCATCGATCTCGAAGGTGGTGGTGTTATTCGTCAGCTGATAATTGCGCGCGGGCGTGACCACGCGTTTCGCAAAGTCCCGCGGCGGCAACGGCATGCGTGCCTGGATCGGCCCGGGCTGGGCGGCGAAGGGTCGCCCGTCCCCTTCTTCCACTAGACGCCGCAATTCCGCACCGCTATTGATGACGCCGATCGTGTCCGTGAAGAAAGCGCGCGGCCAAGCTGTGGGGCTTTCCAGCACGATCATGTCGGAGGAGTTCAGCATCTTCGTCCCCGGCAGCGTGGCGTTTTCGCCATTGGATGCAGCAAGGACGTAGCGCACGTTCAGCATGTCCAGCGCACGATGCACGGAGGCAAATTCCTCTTTCTTCACCCTGATGCGCCAGTCCCAGATACGGTTGATGCCCAGCGCACTTGTGAGCTCGAGCATCGCGGGATTCATGAGCGCATCCGGGCCGCTGATCGTCTCAAAGCCGAGCACCGTGCTGAAGCCGGGAACCATCGTCGAGTCCAGGCCGATCACGCGCCCCGGCTCGGTCGACGCGGTGCGCACGGCTTCCAATGCGGGTGAAGTGACGTGCCGCAGATCCATCCGTGTCTTGGGATTGCGGGTGTAGAAATCAAACTTCGTCTCAAGATACATTCCATGCCGGAAATGCAGGGTGACGAAAGCGCACAGTGCCACCACTGCCCACGCGCCCGCTGCGGGACGCCGCAGCGACGCCTGCCGCCACGCCCAAGGAAAGATGACCAGCGCGGCGATCAACGCGGGGACGTAGCCGGTGAAGAACGGACTCTTCGGGATCGTCTCGCCGACTTTCAGCAACGTGAGCCCGACGCGATGCGCGGCATCCGTGAGACCGAAGTAAGCCGCGACCAGCACGCCGACAAACGTGACCATGAGCGCCCAATCGCCGAGCCATTCCGGGTCACGCATCCGCGACAGGCACTCCCGCAAGCCGTATCCCGCCATGACGAACATCAGGATGAAGAGCACGCAGGAAAAGGTGTTGTCGAAATGAGAGATATTCTTGAGGAATGGAAGCGCTGCGGCGTATTCGGGCGAGACCACACCGAAGGTCAACGCCGCCGCGATCACCGCCGTTACAGCCACAGCCCACAACATCCGTTCGCCCGTCAAGGAGCGCACCCGCGCCAGCGCCCAGGCGACGCCGATGAGCACAAAAAAATTCGCCGAGGGATTGAATAGAAATTCCATCGGCATGAACTGCCGGTGAAAGATGTCGTCGAAAAGACCCAGGGCAAGCCCAGGCGTGAGCTGGTAGATACGCGGCGTATCGTAGGACGTATGCGCCTTGCCGAGGGCGTCGAGGAAGGTCATCCAAAGTGGTGCGCTCAGCAGAAGGAAAAGGACATTGGCCCATGCGAATACGGCCAGGCGAGCCAGACGCCACTTCAACGGCTGAACCGCAAGCAAGACCATGAGGCTCCCCGCGATGTTCAGGAAAAGCAGCATCGCGCTCATTTCCTTGGCCGTGCCGCTGTTGAACTCCCACCAGTCGGCAAGGATCAAAAAGAATGCCGCGACCATGGTGCCGCGCGAGTTGGGCGCCTGCACTCCCTTGATCCACGCCAATAGAATCCACGGGGCATAGCACACGGAGAAGAATGCCGGGTGATTATAGCGATAGGCGAAGAAGCCCATAAAGGGCGCCGACAAGGTGAGCAGCAGGGCTGCGGCAAGACTGCCACTGGTAGCACGCACGATGAGCCCCACACCGAAAGCCAGCAGCACTTGGGCAGCGATGAACTTCCAATCCCACGCCCAGGCGGCACCACCCGTCAGAATCGCAGGCCATGCGAGCGGGTCGCCGATGGCGGAGAGACTTTGGCCGAGGAGGGTCAGACCAGCCCAGTTATAGCGATTCCAGAGGGGAAATTCGTGATCGTGAAAGAGCGCCCGGTGCTGGGTCATCGTGACCGGTAGGCCCCAGTACATCGTCGCCCCGAGGTCGGAGCCCAGAGCATTGTCGAAGCTCGCACCGACCGACCCGGGAACCGTCGGATTTTTGTCGTAGAGCAGCCGCAGGCCATTGTCCGGCGAGACGAAGCTCTTGCCACAGAAGATGACGGGAAAGCAGCAGAGCGCGACCGAGAACATCGCCGCGCAAAACAGTGCCCGCACCGGGCGCGCCCCCGCCCACTGTTTCGCCCTCGAAATCCAGTGCGCCGCCACTGCGCGATCGCCAAAGGCCAGCGACAATCCCAGCGAGAGTCCGAGCGACATCACGAAGACCAGGACCATCTGCCAAACCGGCCGCGGCGGTTCCACAGCCAGGTCGATCGCTGGCACCGGCTGAAAGGACAGGCCGTTGTTATCCGCTTGCGAGGCCGAATGAAATCGCAGGATGCCATTTGGCATCATCTCGGCGAACTCCGGGTTGGCCTGCGCGAGCACTTCGGGCGGAATGAGGGTGATGAGCCCGCCGGACTCGCTGGTCAGCCAGCAGCGAAGCAGGTACGCCGTGCCCTCCTCCACTCGCGGGTTCAGATTGAACGCGCTCAATTTTCCCGCCGCCATGGTAAACCGCACATGCGTCGGCACGCGCCCCCCCGGCACCTTCACCGGCTCCGCGCGGCCCAATTCCAAGTCCGCGCCATCGAAATGAAAGTCCACAGTGCCCAGCTGGTCGCTCGCTACGATGGCGTGCAGATAAGCACGAGCGGGCGGGGTGCCCAACGGACGCCACCAAAAAAGCACGGTGCACACGACTGCCAGCACGAGGCAGGGCAGGAGATGCAGGAATAGGCGTGAGGGCTCGCGGGCGGGCAGCGAGTGGGTCATGGGCGCGGCTGGTAAGAGAAAGTGTTGTGCCAAGGAGCCCTGCCAAGCACCGATTTCGGCGCAGTGGGCTCGTGCCTTGCTAAACATATCCCCGTCATGATTCAAACAGCACCGATGAAACTTGCGGTTCCCCCTGAGCCGGAGGCGCCCCCACCCGCCTCCGCGCCGGTGCCTGCCCCGGCGCAGTCGGATCGCGCCTATTGGATCATCGCCGCCCTCATCCTGATTACGGGATTTTTCCTGCGCATCGTACCTTGGGCGGGTTTCACCGGTACCGGCTTCGACGAGGCGCTCTACCGTGACAATGTCATCAGGCTCGATAAGGCGGGCCTCTTCAACTACCCGCTCATCTGCCAGCTTTATATCGATGATCAGCGCAAGCCCGACGTCATCACCAAGCTGCCGCCCACACGCTTCTTCTATATTTATGCTTCCTGGGTGTGGAAGCGGATGGAGTTCGGCGATGCCCCTCCGATCAGCCCACGCACCGAGCATTTTGCTCAACGCGATCCGGCGCTCGTGTCGTTGCATCGTGTGGCCAGTCTCTTTTCATGCCTCGGGCTGATCGCCAGCGGCCTGGCTGCGTGGCGCATCCTCGGCCTGCGAGCCATGCCGGCGGTGCTCGCGCTCATGGCGTTTTCCCCGCTGCAGATCCATCTCTCCCAGCATGCGCTCATCGATGGCATCTTCACTTTCTGGGCAGTGCTCAATCTCTGGCTGCTGTGGGAGAATCTGCAGCGTCCGAATAGCCGCGGCTTCCTCGCCGCCTTCGCCCTGGGCCTCGCAGCCATGGTCATCACCAAGGAGAACTCCTTCTTCGTCTATATCGCGTTGTGCGGGCTCCTCGTGGCCAATCGCTGGGCCAGGTTCGGCCACGTGACGAAGAACCTCCTCATCGTCGGGGTGGCCGGCCCGCTCCTGGGCCTGATCACCCTCGTGCTCCTCGCGGGCGGCCCACAGCAGTTCTCGGAAATCTACCACCTGCTCGTCAGCAAGGCCGAGACGCTCACCTACGCGATCAAGACCGGCGACGGCCCTTGGTATCGTTATCTCGTCGACCTGATGCTCATCAGCCCGCTCGTCCTCGTGCTGGCGATCGGCGGGGTCTTTTCCCAAGTGCGCGGCCACCGCGCCTATGTCTATCTCGTCGCCTTCGTGGGCTTCAGCTACGCCATCATGTGCAACATCCGCTACGGCATGAACCTGCGCTACGCGTCCATCTGGGATCTGCCGCTGCGCGCCCTCGCTTCCGCACAGGTCAGTGCCATCGCCACGCGCTTTGGCAAATGGCAGAGCGTAATCGTCGCCGTGACCATTACGGCGCTATGCGCCTACGACCTGCGGCAATACTCGCTCTTCTTCGTGGATGGCAGCCTCTACGAGCTCGTGACCGGCGGCCTGCTGCAAGCGGTGAAAATCCTCAAATAGCCCCGCTCACTTCCCGTTCGCCGGGAAGTCCCTCCGCAAGGTGAGGACATAGGCCACGAGATCCCATTTCTGCTCTTCGCTAAGGGCCTCGGCGAAGCTCACCATGGGTGTGCCGTTGAGCCCCGTCATCAGCACACGGAAAATATCCGACGGCTCGTCTCCGCTTCGCAGATGCGGCTGTCGCAAATCCGCTGGCAAGGCCGGTTCTCCCCACTCGTCTTTCAAATCCGCCGCAGCGAGTCCTTTGCCATCGCCTCCCGGTCCATGGCAGGCCGCGCAAACCGCCTGAAAAGTCTCCTTCCCCTTCGCCGCGTGCGAGGTGCGGACCGCATCATCTACCAGCCAGGCGGGCTGCCTCGGCAACTCGATCGGCGGCGCGTAGTTCTCGGGCTTCCGCCATTTGCGGGAGAAAAACTTGATGTACTCCACTACCGAGCGGAGCTGCTCGTCGTTCAGATTGGTGAACATCCCCATCGCCGTCCCGGTGATGCCGCCACGCACCGTGTGCATCAGGTCCTCGGTCGTTGGCAGCTTGCCCCACGGCGTGGAGCGATACTTGAAGGTCCCCGTCTTGAAGGAGCGCGGCTTGATGCCCAGCGACGCCGCCATTTCGCCACGTCCGTCCCCCATCGTCCCGTGACAGACGATGCAGTTGTTTTCGTAAACATACTTCCCGTCGCCATACAACGAGATGTCCGGTCCCACCCGCACCGCCAACTCTTCACTCTGCGACGACTCCTCCGCCGCCACAGCCGAAAGCACAGCTGCAAACACGGCAAGACAAAGAAGACGCAGGGTGAGTGGAAAACGGAACATCAAACCGCATCCCGATCGACGCAGCGGATGAACCATATTCACCTCTCATTGAATGTCTTGCCAATCATTGCCCGAGACTCGCCCTCCTTTGCACAGTCCTTACCGCGGCACCGATTCCGGGGCACGCCATTCCAGCTTGCGAAACTGCACGCTCTCCCCACCGCCACCAGTGGAGCCGAGGCTCAGCAGCGCTCCGGAATCGACGGTCGCCCCTCCGGGAAGCGGTTGGTCGGCGAACCATTGGTCATCATCGCCCGATTTTACGCGGACACGTCCATTCTCCGAGCGGATGAAGAACGGCAGCGTTTCCTCAAACGTGGTTTCTTTACTCACTGCGTCTTCGCCAAAGCCTCGCGCCAGCGAGACGCCGGAGGAATGCTTGCCCGCAGCCCGCCGCCAGAATCGCACGCTGAAACCGTGCTGCTTTTGATCGTCCGGGGGGCCGCAGAAAATAGCCGCTTCGACCCGGCCAGGCTTGTTCGTTTTCAGGACGAGTTCACCGCGTATCTCCCACGTCGGGCCGGCGGGCGTCAGGCGAGTAAGACACGCCCCCGAATCCTCCGTCTCTACTTCCAGCGCATCGGGAGAGACGACTTTCCATCGGCCGCTGATCGCTTTCCACCCCGACAAGTCTTCCGCCGGGATGAGCGGCTGCCACTTCGACTGCCCGAGCGCGACAATTGCTTCGAGTTCGTCCGCCTCCCGGGCGATGAAGGCGGCCGCAGCGGGCAGGAGCCCATTCGTCTTCTGTGCGGCGCGCATTTTTTGCAGCGCCTGGGCAGGCTGCTTGTCCGACAATCGCAAGGCCGCCAGCACGGCATCAGCCGCCGGTCCGCTCAGGGCAGCCATCCGCCCCATATAGTTCACGGAAAGATTCCAGTCCGCCTTCGCTTGCGGATCGATCTCGTAGTTCAATTCCTTGAGCAATTTCGCAACCTCATCATCCATGCCGGCGTGAGCTACCATGACCAGCTTGTTGGAGAGAAAATAGTTCCGCCGCTCAGGAGAGCCGTGTGCGAGATAGCCGGCAAACATCGCGTTCAGCTCTTTCCAAGGCGCCCGGCGGGCGTAGTAGGCACCCTCGTCCTCCTGATCGGCAGCGACATGGTAAACCGCCCGCAGCATTTGCCACGGCACGCCGGTATCAAAGCGCTGCGTGGCGAGACAATTGCGGCCGAAACTGAGAACGGCATCCTCACTCCCGTGCCAGCGCGGAAGCAATCCCTGGCGCATGGCATCGTAAGCCGGAATGTAGTCGAAGCGGCTGGCCAGCACCGCGTCGAAATGCTGGCGCATTTCCTCAATGCCGTTGGAGCCGAGCGCCACAGTGATCAAGGCCGTTGCCGGTTGCGGTTCCTCTGGCGCTAGCTTGCAGGATTTTTGCAGCGCTTCGCGGGCCAGTTGCAAGTGCTGCGTGAATTGTTGCCATTGATCCTGCCCCACCGAGTTGGCCCAACCGCTGCCCCGTGCTTCCCAAGCCAGGTCGATCTCGGCACGCCCGCGCACTGCCAGCGGAAACCACGCGGGCATCCCCGCGATCGCTTCAATCGTCTGGCACACGCCATCCGCATCCTGCTTCAAAACACTTTCGCCCGGTTCCATGTCGAAAATGTTCAACCAAGCCTCGAGATCGCCCTGGGTGAGCGGCTTGGCGGACAGCGTGCTACGTAGTGCGTCAAGGCAGGCTGGATCCAGCTTGCCCCGCGGAGCCAAGCCCTCGATACGCTCCGCACGCACGACCTCTGCGCGAGCCAGCCACAGGGGAAAAGGGCCATACTCGTTTAGGGCCGCGACTGATTGCCGCATCGCGTCGCCGAAGTCGGGATCATCAGCGCCAAACCGGCGAATGAGAAAGAGCACCCACGGGTCGTCGCATCCCGTGTGCTTGACCTCCGTCGCAAGCACGCGCAGTCGCTCCATTCCGTGCCATGGATTTCCCCCTGCCATTTCCAGCGCCAATCCGCGGATGAACTCATGCACCTGCTTGTCCCATTTTCCGTCGTGGCGCCCGTGCTCATCGTAGGGCTTCACCATTGCATCCTCACCCCACGCGATGAGCAAAGGCTGCACCTTCGCCATCGTGCTGGCGCTTTTTTGCTGGGTGATCGCCTGCCCGGCCTGAGGCATGCCATCTTGCTGAGATTGGTTCACCTGCCCGACGAGGTCCCGGATCGGCTGATGCAGTTGCGGGACTAGAAACCAAAAGACGCCGAGGCTCACGGCGCCGGTAAAGAAGGCCAACGGCCAGCCCTTGCGGCGAATCAGGAGCGCGAGCAGGCCGAAAACGAGCGCGACGGCGGCGGCCGCATTTCCACCGATGGCCAGGGCAAGCCTTTGCCAAGGCACCTCCACAAGATCCTCGCCGGTGCACAATGCCGCCGTGGCGCCCACAGCGATGATCGTAAACAGAAGTGAAACCAGCAGGAATCCAGAGATCCGCGCACGAGGAAGAGCAGGAGGGGCACCCATAGCTCCTCGGGTATCCCGTGGTGGCTTACGCCACAAGAAAATTTAGACCGGACGACTCCGTGAGACCTGTAATTTCTTGCTCTGACTGAGAGATCAGACGCCGGCCGTGGCGACCGCCTTCTTCATCTCGTCGCTGCGCTCGATCGTTTCGCGGAGCAGCGCCGGCACGGTGGGCAACGCCTGGGCCCGCAGGAAGATCTGATAGCTGAACAATCCCTTGCTGATCTTGATCAGGAATTGGTTCACGCCGAGGCAGAAGCGGCCCAGCCAGTTGTCACCGAGCGCCTTCGGGAAAGGCGCGGGAATCCCCTTCACCTCAGTCACTTTGTAGCCCGTCTGGTCGAAGAGTTCCTTGAGCGAATTGAAGGTAAAGAGGCGCGTGTGCGTGCGATCGAGAATGCCTTTGCGGCCATAATTGAAGTGGCCGAGGAAGAGCATGAAACGGGTGATGAAGAAGCCGATGTTCGCTGTCGTGAGCACGATCTCCGGCCGCTTCCGGCCGGTCGCGCTGCGCAGCGTTTCCATGAAGGCTTCGGGATCGTGCAGATGCTCGATGACGTCGAGCATGAAGATCTTGTCAAACTCCGAGACCGCCACCGGAAACTCGTGCATATCGAGGTCCCAGCGCGTGAGCTGCACATTCTGGGCAGGCGACTCACTCGGCACGTACTGATCGATGCCCGTGACCTGCGCGGCCTTGGTGGCAAGTTCCCTGGCCACGTAACCCTGGCCACAGCCAATATCGAGCACCTTGGCGCCGGGCGTGACCGCATCCACCGCGAAGGTGTGTGACGAGGCAAAGCCCATTTTGAGGTCGTAGGTCAACTCCACCTGTCCCACGTCGAACTTGCGATCGTAGAGGAGATTTTTTTCGTGGCATTTCGCACGCAGCATCGTGCGGAAAATGTCGTAGGCGTATTGCATCCCGTTCACGTGGCAAATTTCGTCGCCGTAGAATGTCGGGATCGGAATCTCCACGATCCTCAGCCCCGCGAAATGGAGCTGCACGATGATGTCGGTATCGAAATGGAAATCGTTCGAGTTGCGTTCGAAGGGAATGCGCGCGAGGGCCTTCGTGGAATACAGCCGGTAGCCGCTGTGGAATTCGCTCAATTTCGAGCCGAGCAGTGTATTCTGGAACTTGGTCAGCACCTGGTTGCCCACCCATTTGTAGAGCGGCATGCCGCCTTTCAGCGCGTCCTGCTTCTTGATCATGCGCGAGCCAAAGACCGCATCCGCCTCGCCCTTGTAAAACGGCTCGAGCAGCGCGGGCAGTTTCTCCGGCGCGTACTGGCCATCGCCATGGATGAGCGCCACGATGTCGAAGCCATTGTCGATCGCGTAGCGATAGCCGAGCTTCTGGTTGCCGCCGTAGCCTTGGTTCACCGGCGTGCGCAAGATGGTGATCTTGAAGTCGCTGATCCGATCCTCACGCTTCAGGCCGGTCTGGAAAGTCGCGTCCTTCGACGAGTCGTCGATCACCAGCACCTCGACATTCCGCGTGCGGAGTTCGGCAGGAATGCGGTCCAGCACGCTCTCGATCGTCTTTTCGGCGTTATACGCCACGACGAAGATGAGGACGCGTTGGCCGGTGGAATCAAGGGACATAGGGAGCTAATTAAAGGCGGGGCGAGCCCTGTTGCAAGACGCTTGCCACCTGCAATCTATTCGAAGAGCGGTGTATTGCAGCCTCATTTCGTTTCGCGGAACGGTTTCTCCCCTGGCGAAACGCGGGGATTTTCCTTCAGATAGGCAGCCACAGCGGCGGCCAGTTGCCGCCCGGTGGTCAGGTAGCCCTTCACGGTGCTGGCAGGAGTATTCCAAGCCGTCTCAAGACAGAGGGAAAGGGTATGCGGCTGACCGTGGGCGGCGACCCAGTTATTGCTGATCTGCCGCCAGAGGGGGTGGTAATTCTTGCCGCTGGCGCGGGTCTTCGGGTCGTAGGGGATGGGTCCCGAGAAATTCTCCCTGGCCAGGGCAAGGAAGCGTTCCCGGCGCTCCAGGCCGATTTCGCTCAGGAGGGTGTCCTCCCCAGTGTAAAAGTAGGTTGCCAGGTCGGCCGCGCCGGGGTTGTGCAGGTCAAGGAAGACGTCCAGTCGCTTTCCCGCAGCCAGGGAGGAGAGGCGCTTCTGTGCGGCAGCAACTTCCGGCCAATGTGGCGCGTCGGACCAATCGCGATTGTGATCCTGGGGAAGCGCCTCTTTGCCGCCGTCGCCAGTTGCCACGTGGTCCGTATCCATGATCGGCACGAGGAATACCTCGGCATGCTGGCGCATCCACCGCGCTGCTTCATCGTTTCCGGCGAGCCACTCGGCGAAACCCCGAAGGACCCAACTTCCCCCGCTCTCCCACGCATGCTGCCGCGCTTCGACCCACACACCAAAAATATCCGGGTCGGGCGCGCCTCCCTCGTGAATGCGCATCGCCGGCGCCTCACGCCCTTCTCGCGAACGTGCCAGGGTGAAGGCCTCGGCGAAAGGATGCGCCGCCACGAACTTGGAAATAAACGCACTGGCATCTCCTGGGGTGAAAGGCGGCCCCCAGGCCAGCCACACGCTCGATCCAGTTGCCTGCACGTGCCAGATCATGCCGCCGGCCCGCTTTTCACCGGGATCGCTGTGCTGCCACACCGTGCCATCCTGCGAGACTGCGGCACGCACTGGCGTAGCCCACGAGGACGGCAGCGGCTTGCCTTGGTTGCCGCCGGCCTGCGGAACGGCCCGATCCGAGCCCTCAATCTCGAAATGGAGAGTCGTTCCCGCCTCCGCACCGTCGACACGCAGAAACCACCAGCATGGCCACCCCCGCTCGGGATCACCGCCCGGCATGAAGCGAATCGTCCGGGAGCCTTGATCGATGGACAGGACGCGCGCCGAACCGCCTTCGAAGTTGGTAGCAACGCTCAAGTCCGCGTAAGCAGCAACGGAAACGAATAGCGCACAGAGAGTGACGATCAGGGGGCGAAGCATGGAGGAGAGGAGCCTTATAGACCGGCCACTTAAAAATCCCAAGCCCCGGCAGCCTCTCATTGCACCATGCTAAACCTAGCCGCCGCGCTCGACGTTTGGAGGAGTCGCCTCGCAAGCGCCGCAAAAACAACCCTGGGATTCCTTCCAAGTGCCAGTCGGCCTACGCCAACGTACCCGCAGTGTTGTCGGAAAGCAGCGGGGCATCGGCGACGTCCGCTATTTCTTCGCCTGCACGACCGCAGTAATGGAGCGGCTTTTCCATGACGTGACGCCGGTGGTATCCAAACTGGAAGCGGAACACGGGATCGGCATTCACCCATAGGTGATATTCGTTGTCCATGTCCACGAGCCGGCTCTCGGCGGGATATAACTCCGCGGCTTCAAACTCAGGCCCGACGAGCTCGTTCTTGATCTGCTGGAAATGCCGCCAGTCCTTGCACGGCTTTCCATCGAGACGCGCGATTGTGAGCTGCACGAGTGAACCGTCGCGGCGCACTTGCACGCGGTAGATGTCATTGGTGAAAACTTGCGGGGCGGCCGCTGCCTGCACGAGCCGCTCGACGAGGAACATGCGCTCAAAAATATCGGGCAGGCGTCCCTGGCAGTAGCCGCGGAAAAACTCCGGCGGCTGCGCGAGCAGGGAATCGCGATAGATTTGATCTTCGCGCACATCGTGCGGCCGTTCGACGAAAGGTCGCATGTCCCGTTCACTTCCCGTCAAAGACCTGGACGAGGAAGAAGGATGGATCATCTGCACTGCAGTGGACGACACCGTGTTCATAAGGAGGGGGAGAACGCGGACATTGAAACCTGACCGCTAGGTTCTTGGCAAAAGACTTGGCCTGTGGGGGAATTCGCGACGCCGCGAATACATTGTATTAGACAATGATTAGCCTTCTCCCGACAGGAGCGACGCTGGAGCTATCACTCAATATTTTTAGCTCACGCTCCCGTCTCATGCACCCATTGCGCCGCCCGGCTGTAGAGCTCCGCGGCGTTGCGCAGGCGGAGCTTCTCCTTGATGCGCGCCCGATAGGTATCCACGGTGGTCTCACCCAAGTGGAGCAACTCGGCGATCTCGCGGCCATTGTGCCCTTTGCCGATGAGCTGAAAGACTTCCAGTTCGCGATCGGCGAGCAGTTCCAAGCCCGAGGTGCTGGAGGAGGTTTTGCGACCGGATACTTTCTCGAGCAGACTCGCGGTCATCCCCTCGCTCAAATAAACCTGTCCGCTGAGCACGTGCCGGATCGCTTTGATGAGTGTGGATGACGCTTCGTGCTTGGAGATGTAACCCCGCGCCCCCGCTCGCAATACCCTCTCGGCGTAGAGAGCTTCCTCGTGCATGGAAAGCACGAGCACAGGCGTGTTCAACCCCTGCGCCCTCAGGTCCTTGATCAATTCCAGGCCGCTGCTGCCTTTCAGCGTGATGTCGACGATAACGATGTCCGGCTTCGTCGCCTGGATGATTCGCTGCGCGTCCTGGATGTTATCCGCCTCTCCACACACTTCGCAATCGGAGTTGCGCCCCAGCATCTGCGTGAGCCATTCGCGAAACATGCGGTGATCTTCGACGATGACCACCTTGAATAAGTCCAGTGCTGTTTCCGGCACATGGGAACCGGCTGACAGGTGGCGTGGCGGAGGAGGAGTAAGGACGGCCATATTTAGGAGGCGTGTTGGAGCGTTTGCATTCGTGCGGCATTGTCCCCCGTGAGCGGAATACCCACGGAACCTTCCTCGCCGGCGCGACCGCGGTAAACGACCGGTTCATCGAGAACCACGCGCTTGTGGTAACCGAAGGGGAAACGGAAATTCGCATCTGGATTCACCCACAGATGATATTGGTTTGCCGTATCGACGAGACGGCTTTCCGCGGGGAATAACTCCACCGCTTCGCACTCCGGCCCGACGAGCTCGTTCTTGATCTGCTGAAACTCCCGCCAACTCGTGCACGGCTGGCCATCGAGTCGCGCGATATCCAGTTGGATGAACGGCGACGCATCGCGCACCCGCACCGTGTAGGTATCATTCACAAATACGTGCGGCGCGCCGATCGTCTGGATCAGCCGCTCCACGAACCGCAGCTTTTCCATCAGGCTCGGCACCACACCGAAATGGGTGAGAAAAAATTCCGGCGGTTGCGCGAGCAGGGTGTCGCGATAGATTTGGTTTTCGCGGACGTCGCGCTGGACTGGATTGAAGCGGTTCACGCGCGGACCTCCTGGTTGATCGCTGCGAGGCACCGGCGTTGGCTCAGGGGGTGATGAACGAAGGATGAATAACAGTGGTTCATAGCTGGTGAGGAACGCAGTCATTCAACCTTGCATCCGTCACGTAGACAAAAGTCTTGACCTGTGGGGGTAATCGCGACATTCCGCCTCCAGAATCGCGACAGCCGCGGATGTTGATAAAATCAAGCTTCGCGGGCGATTCGGGCTCTCCTGCCTCGGGGCTGCGACATGCTTCCACATCACTACGTGGCCCGCCCGTGATGGATGATGGCTTCGGCTCGAGGGGGAGGGACACTTCGCGCTTGCTCCAAAACGGCAGGAATCAACCCACCGTGAATACAGCCCACGTCGGAGTGAGGGGCGTGGTGCGATGGAAGGCGAAGAAAGTGCCCGACCCGGCAGAAATCAAATAATCGGTAATATGGCATCCACTTACAGTACACACCGAATGGACATGTCGGTTGTTAGAACATCGCCGGCCTCAACTAACCCTTCCATTCCCGCGTTAAGGCCAGCGTCACCCCCTAACAGCCGACCTAATTAAACGATTATCGGGATAAGTATGCAATTTATCGCCGTTCGACTGTAAAGTTGCTTGCCTAATCGGGCATATGTCGCCAAACGTCTACATGATTACCCATGGCTGCGACCCCAAAAATCCCCTGGCCCGAGACCTATCTCGGACGCCTTCAAGCGGTGATGGAAGAATTACAAAGCATCGGCCAGCCTGCTTCCGTCGAAATGCTAGTCGAAAGATTTAATGGCGTGACGCTGGAACAAGTCGAAGGAACCTTAGCCGCGCTGGTCCTTTTCGGTCGGATTGATAAAAAAGGCGATCACTTCTCGATTGCCAAGGACGGCTAAAGGCCGTTCGAAAGGCCACCCAGGCAAGTAACCGGCGCTCACCGCCACCGTGCGGCTCGAGCGGGTCATCGCCACACCCTGTTTTCTGATCGCGCGCCCCAGGAAATGAACGCCTGGCAGCCGGGCTGGGTTAGCAGCCGACTGCCAGGCGAGTTTCCTTGTTGCAAAGCGGCCGAAGCCGCGGGAAGTGTTCGAAATTAGTCTGCCAGGATCGGGCCTTCGCCCAAATCGCGCGGCGGTTCCTTCTTCTTGGGTACGGACATGCTGTTAGTTCGCGGATCTCTTAATAAATGTACAGACTATTTTTCGCCGCGGCTCAGGAGCAGCCTTGGGAGGTGCCGCACTCGGTGCAGCAGCCGCAGGCGCCTGCGCGGATGACCTTGCTCGAACCGCAGTTCGAGCACGGCGAGTCCATATACATGTTGCCGAGAGCTTCCTGCACGCGCTCGGCGTGCGTGTTGCCCGGCGACTTGATGTGCGGAAGCCCTTCGCTGCCGCCGCTATTCATCACGAGGTCGATGATATCGGTCGTATCACGCGGCAGGTCGGCCACGGGACGATTCACTGCCGCCTTGTCGATCTGCGCGAGTTCCTTCATGGGCAGGTCGACCTGGCCTTTGTTTGGCGAGGTGGCTTCCTTGTAACCCTTGATGAACTGGCAACCCAGCCAGCGGAAGATGTAGTCGGTGATGGAGGTCGCGTTGCGAATGTCGGGGTTCTTGGTGAAGCCCGAGGGCTCAAAGCGCTGGTAGGCAAACTTCTTCACCAGCGACTCGAGCGGCACACCGTATTGCAACGAGATGCTGGTCAGCGTGGCCACGGTGTCCATGAGACCGCCGATGGTGCTGCCTTCCTTGTTCATCTGGATGAACAGTTCGCCCGGCTGGCCATCCTCAAACATACCCACGGTGAGATAGCCCTTGTGGCCGGCGATCTCGAACTTGTGGTTCATGGCTAGGCGCGTTTCCGGCATACGGCGGCGCACGGGCTCGTCGACCTTCGCGCGGAGCGTCGCCGCCTCCGTCTCCAGTTCAAGGATGCGCGCGGCCAGACTGCGCTCGTTGAGCACGGCATCCGCGTCGGCGATGGCTTCCGCCGCGCCCGCATCGCCACCCATGTCCTTCGTCTTTTTGACGTTGAGCGGAGCGCTGCGCTTGGAACCGTCGCGGTAGATCGCGATGGCCTTGAGACCGAGCTGCCAGCCTTCGACGTAGGTGTTCACGATATCGTCCACCGTGGCTTCCTCGGGGAGGTTTACGGTCTTGGAGATTGCGCCGCTAAGGAACGGCTGCGCGGCCGCCATCATGCGAATGTGCCCGCGATAGTGGAGCGAACGCGTGCCCTTGTGCGGCTTGAAGGCGCAGTCGAACACCGGCACGTGCTCGGGCTTGAGCCCGCTTGGGATGGTCGTGCCTTTTTCGTCGGTCACGTCCTCGATGGTGTCGTGCTTGTCGATGTGGTCGATGATGCCGGCGATCTCCTCGGCAGTGTAGCCGAGGTGCAAGAGGGCGGGCTTCACCGTCTGGTTCACGATCTTGAGCATGCCGCCGCCGGCGAGCAGTTTGTACTTCACCAGCGCGATGTCGGGCTCGATGCCGGTGGTGTCGCAATCCATGAGGAAACCGATCGTGCCGGTAGGCGCGAGCACGGTGACCTGCGCATTGCGATAGCCGTTCTTCTTTCCAAGCGTGAGGGCGCCGTCCCAGCACTTCTGCGCTTCGACCTTGAGATAGCCGAAACGCTCGCTGTCCTGGATCTTCGCCACGTGCGAGCGGTGCCGCTCGATGACTTCGAGCATGTAGGGCTCGTTGGTGCTATCGACGGTCTTCTTCACGCCGCTGGCGCTCGTGTCCTTGTAGCCCGGGAAGGGGCCCATGGCTTTCGAGAGCTTGGCCGACTGCTCGTAGGCGTGGCCGGTCATGATGCTCGTGATGGCGCCGGCCAGCGCGCGTCCTTCGTCGGTGTCGTAACCGAGGCCATAGCTCATGATGAGCGCGCCGAGGTTGGCGAAGCCAAGACCGAGCGTGCGGAAGATGTGCGAGTTTTCCGCGATCTCCTTGATCGGGTAGCTGGCGTTATCAACGATGATTTCCTGCGCGGTGATGTAGATGCGGACCGCAGCCTTGAAACGCTCAACGTCGAAGGCGCCGTCCGCCTTCTTGAACTTGAGCAGATTGAGCGAGGCGAGGTTGCACGCCGTATTGTCGAGGAAGAGATACTCGGAGCACGGGTTGGTGGAATTCTGCCGGGCGGTGCCCTTGCAGGTGTGCCATTGGTCGATCGTGGTGTCGAACTGCACGCCCGGATCGCCGCAGAGATGAGTGCCTTCGGCGATCTTGCGCAGGAGCGCTTTCGCTTCCTTCTTCTCGCAATTTTTGCCGTCGGTCACGCGCTTCGTCCACCACTCCTTGCCCTCGATCGCAGCGTTCATGAACTCATCGCTCACGCGGATCGAGAGGTTCTCATTCTGATACATGATCGAGCCGTAGGCGTCGCCATTGTAGCTGCCGTCGTAACCCTGTTCGATGAGTGCCCAGGCCTTCTTTTCTTCCTTCGTCTTGGCCTCGATGAATTCCTCGATGTCCGGATGCCAGTCCTTGAGCGTGTTCATTTTCGCCGCGCGGCGGGTCTTGCCGCCGGACTTCACGACATTCGCGACCTGGTCGTAGACTTTGA
Organism: Chthoniobacter sp.; assembly: GCA_041287745.1. Taxonomy (GTDB): domain Bacteria; phylum Verrucomicrobiota; class Verrucomicrobiia; order Chthoniobacterales; family Chthoniobacteraceae; genus Chthoniobacter. The sequence goes on from JBGGMZ010000370.1 coordinate 38,124, forward strand.
GGAAGGAGAGCGGACCGCTCGGCTTGCCGCCGCCGCTGAGCTTCTCGCGGGTGGAGCGGAGCGTGGAGAGATCGCTGCCCGTGCCGCTGCCGTACTTGAAGAGCATGGCCTCGGACATGGCGAGGCGCATGATGTCCTCCATGTTGTCATCCACGGACTGGATGAAGCAGGCGCTGCCCTGCGGATACTCGTACTGCGTGCGGGCGCGCTGCGCCTCGCCGGTCTTGTGATTGTAGAAAAAGTTGCCTTCGCCCCGGCCCTCGCCGGTCTTGTACTGGTGCCAGAGGCCCACGTTGAACCACACGGGCGAGTTGAAGGCGCCATACTGGTTCACGCACAGCCAGGTGAGCTCGTTGTAGAAGATCTCCGCGCTCTCCTTGTCGGCGAAATAGCCGTCCTTGATGCCGCAATCCGTGATGGTGCGCGTCACGCGATGCACCAGCTGCTTCACGCTGCGCTCGCGGCCACCCTTGTAGGGGTCGTTGCCATTGGCGATATCGCCGTAGAAATATTTCGAGACCGCGATCTTGGTCGCGAGCGCGCTCCAAGTCTTCGGCACCTCGACGCCTTCCTGCTTGAAGATCGCCTTGCCGGAATCGTCGGTGATCTCCGCAGTGCGAAGCTCCCACTCGATCTCATCAAACGGCGCGATGGATTTCTGACTGAAGACGCGAGCGAACTTCAGTCCCTCTTGGGAACGCCGACGAGCGGCGGCGACGTGGGCGCGACCGTTCTTGGCGGCGGCGCGTTGAGTGGTGCGACGGTGCGATTTCAATTGAATCATACGATACGCGGGTTTCGACGAGTTGGCAGTGACGGGTGACGGTTTTTTTCTCGGGGGGAGAAGTGCTCAACAACTTGTGAATAAGCCGCGAATTACCGGGGAATTGCCGGAGAACTCACGTCAACAACCACATTCTGTTGGGCAGGTTCGCTCATGAGACCACAATCCGTGGTATACTCCAAGAAAATTAGCCGGAAAGGCGCCAAATAAATCCTTGGGGAAAAGTCGGTCAGGATTGACAGAAAACGCCCCGCTTTCCACCGCTGTAATGATCAGCATTTCCGGACCACGTAGACCGGAAAAGAGCCTCAAATCAGCCTCCGCAGACCGCATCGCCCGGAACCGATGATATTTGCAGCCTCTCCGACCGGGTCAATGTAGCCAAAAGACTACGTATTTGGCCTCTTTCAAGCCTTACCCATACATACTATTCCGTAAAAAGCGGCCCGAAATGAGGCATTTTGGCGGCTCCAGACGGCCATTCCGCAAATCGAGAGTGAGGCGCCCGAACCGATGCCCGGCTGAGGCGATCACGGGGCGAAAACTTTCCCGGCACGATTGACCACGATCCACCCCGATTAGGCTGGATTACTCTGGACCGGGCTTCGTCGAGAGTGGCCTTGGGCGCAGGAAGGAGTGGCTCGCGCCAAGGTCACCAAGAACGCCAAGGGGGAAAAGTAGCTTCGTTTCCTTGGCGGCCTTTGCGTCCTTGGCGCGACCTTCCTGAAAAAGGCGACCCGGGCAGCAGGCATTTTCAAACACGATCAGGCACGATCAGGCACGATTCACCTGGATTGAGTTGGATCAAGGCGGGCCTCCCATCGGCCGGCAAAGAGCCGCCATCAAATCAGCATCGATCAACGATACTTCGGAATGTCATAGAACCCAGTCGCCCCTCTCCCATCCACCGAGTTGCCTCGGTGGAATGCCTCCAACCATCTCGCGGCGCACTTTAAGTAATAGTCCGTGTAAAGTCAATCTAAAAGCGCGCACCCGATGCCCATCCTGCGACGGGGATCAGCAATCACTGCAAGGTCGGCTCAGTTCGCCGCCACGCGACGGGTGGCCGCATTGGCGTGCTGCACCGCGTAGTCCGCCAGGGCGCGGCGCAAGGGAGCGTTCACGATCTCGATCTTCGCTCCCACCGGCACGGCATTGAAGACCTGCACCACATCGCGGGAACGCATGCGGATGCAGCCGTAGCTCGCCGGGCGGCCGATCTTGAATTCCTCGGTCGTCCCGTGGATGTAGATGCCACGGTCGTAGGCGCGTGAATTGCAGGTATCGAGGCCGCGCAGGTGCAGGATGCGGGTGACGATCGGGTCGCGGCCGGGGGCGTTGGGACGAAGGACTTCGCCGGTGAAATGTTTGCTCTTGAAGACGGCGCCGGTGGGGGCGCCATTGCCCACCTTGTCCGCGACGACGAGTGTGCCGAGCGGGG
>JBGGMZ010000371.1:0-2808 GCA_041287745.1 Chthoniobacter sp.
GCGGGATCGGTGACGACGATGAAGCCGAAGAGACCGAGGTTGATGTCTTCGTCACCGGCGACATGGCTGTGATACAGCCACGCCTTGGAACTCGGTTCCCCCGGCTGAGGGCCGGATGCTTCATCGAGATGCCACACGTAGGTGAACCGGGCGCCGGGCGCGATGGAGGCCCCGAGCCCGGGATTGGGTTTATAAAAGGAACCCTCGTTATCCTTGTCGTAACGCACGCCATGCGGGTGCATGGAGATTGGGTGCCAGGAGCGGTTTAGCACAGTCACTGCGAGATATTCGCCGGTGGTGCCGCGCAGGACGGGGCCGAGAATGCCGAGACGTTCCGACGGAAGCACGCGCGCCGAAAAATTCGAGTCGGCGTATTGCACATAACGGATTTTCCAAGCGACGCGATTCAGCAGCAGCGGGGTAGGAAATGCTTTGCCGCACACAGGATCCGCACCCTCGGGAGCGAAGTTCCAAAGGTCCGGTTCCGCGGAGATGTAGTAATGACGCGTCTTCGCCGGATCGGGTAACTGCCCGAATATTTTACCGCCCCTGTCACCCATTTCCGGAGTCACAGTTACTGGCAGTGGAGGAGGCGTATTCTCGGAGTTATCCACAGCTTGTGCACCGGCTGGGGGAGTCGACGCCACGAGCATAAGGAAAATGGCAGTAATGTGAACACGCAGCAGAGACATGAACCGAGCGAACGCCAGCCCGTGACACGCAGCAAGCATCCGATTGTAACGTTCTTGTTGCTTGTAGGTGACGAAATCTACACGAAGCATTTGCGCTCATGACGCCATTCTTCCGCTTGCTTTGTTTCGCTGCTGCCACGGCGTTCCCGCTTCCGTGGCCGGTGTTGGCGGAAGCGGAGAGCGCGGCCCTTTTTCAGCCCGCCAATATCGCTCCTCAGGAATTGGCGCTCGGCGAATTGATGCCCGACGTGCTGCTGCGCGGCTGCCGTGGCGAAGAGGTGAGGCTGGCTGATTTCCGAGGGAAAGCCGTGGCGGTCACCTTCTTCTACAGCCGCTGTACGGCGGCGACTTTCTGTCCGCTGGTGGGACGTAACTTCGCCGCCGCGCAATCTCTATTGAAGCAGATGGGTGCGGCTGGAAATTGCCACCTGCTATCGATCAGTCTCGATCCTGCTCGCGATACCAGCGAAGTCCTCGCCGCCTACGCGCGGGGTTACGAAGCGGACCCCGCTCTATGGACCTTTGCGGCTGGAAACGAAGCGGACATCCAGAAACTCGGCGCGGCTGTGGGACTGGAGTACAAGCGCGTGGATGACCTGATCGATCACAATCTTCGCACGGTCGTTCTTGATGCGAGCGGGCACGTGCGGCGCATCTTTCGTGGTGATGGCTGGACGCCGCAGGAGCTTGCCGCCGAACTCAATGCTACCGCGCGGCGATTTCGGTAACAGGTGAAGAAGGGTAAGTGATAACACGAAATAGTTAGTAACTCGGGCGGCGAGCTTACTATCAAGACACTGAAACGATTTGCCACAGGATCGTTGCCGGATTGTTTCCGGAAAGCACAGCGGTTGTAACAGAGGGCGCTTAGAGAAATGCGCGTGCCCCGATGCTGTCGGTGCTGACTCGCGTTGATTGCTGCGATGGGAGCAGCGCGCGGGGAGGCGGCCGTGCAGCCGGGATCCACCAACCCAATCCCTAAAACCCACGCATTCATGAAACACTCGCAGAATCTGCGTTCGAAGCGCCCGGCCATTCTCGCCGCCGGCATCGCCACCCTCATCATCGCTCTCTCCGGTGCCTCCTCGCCGGCCGCGGTGACTTACGTCGGCGACGCCATCCTCAATGGCACCCAGACGGATCAATCCGGTCTCCCCGCGATCATCCTCGAGGATGGCGCTTCTCCGCAAAACGCACTTAACGGCATCGGCTCCGGCCTCACGTATGCGGGCGGAAATCTCTTCTACGGCCTTTGTGATCGCGGTCCGAACAAGGTGGTCTATAGCGGTGGCGCCGCAGTGGATAACACGCAGAGCTACGACTGCCGTGTGCAGCAGCTCAGCATCAATTTGACGCCGATCGGCTCGCCTGACGTGAATGGCAAATACGCCTCCTACGCGGTGGGCGTGACCAACCCCGCCACGACGCTGCTCAAGAACCCGAGCGGCACGATCTACACAGGCATCAGCAGCGGCATCGCCAATGGCCTGCGCTTCGACCCCGAAGGCGTGCGCGTCGCTCCGGACGGCACCTTCTGGGTGTCCGATGAATACGGTCCGTTCGTCCGCCACTTCAATCGACAGGGCCAGCAGATCGGCGTGCTGACGCTGCCGGCGGGCTTCACCATCGCGAACCCGGATCCGAAGGGCGCGAACGAAATCGCCAACAACACCTCCGGTCGCGTGAACAACAAGGGCATGGAAGGCATCGCCATCTCGCCCGATGGCAAGACGCTGGTGGGTATCATGCAGTCGCCGCTCATCCAGGACGGCGGTCTCGCGAGTACGAATGTGCGCATCGTGGTGTGGGACCTCACGAACCCGACGGCCACTCCGAAGCAATATCTCTATCAGCTCGACGGCACGGCCTTCGCGAACAGCGAAATCCTCGCGGTGAACAACCACAAGTTCATCATCGACGAGCGCGATGCCACCGCCGGCAACACCTGCGTAAAGTTGCTCTACCAGGTCGACCTCAACCAGGCCACGCCGCCCACCAATCTCGCCACCTCGTCCTTCCCCGGCACGACGGCGGGCAATGGCATGACGCCGAACATCGGCACGCCGGCTGGTGTGGTACCGCTGACCAAGACGCTGTTTGCCAACGTCGGTCAGTT
>JBGGMZ010000372.1:0-4500 GCA_041287745.1 Chthoniobacter sp.
AACGCTTCCTTGGCTCCCTGACCGATGCCAGTAAGCACCGGTAGAATGGTCGTCCGCTGGTCGCCCTTCTTGGCAATCTCCAGCAGCTTCGGCACCGCGGGCGCGGCCGCCGGCCCCATGTGGCCGAGCGATTCGATGACGGCCGATTGCAAAGTGGTATCGTCGAGACGCGCCACCAGCGCATTCACCGCGGGCGCAGCCTTATCGCCGAGTTGACCCAGTGCCTGGATGGCCGCGAGACGTCCTGCGGCGTTATCGTCATTGAGGAGATCGAGCAGGCCATCGACACCCAGCGCCGCAGCGCCGCCCAGCGCGGCCAGACCCGCTGCACCGGCCTTGCGGACATCGGTATCCTTGCTCGCCAGGGCCTCCTGGAGGAGCGGCTTCAAACGTTCGGAATCCGCATGAATTGCCACCAGCGCACGGAAAGACGCCGCCTGCACCTTCGAGTTCGCATCCTTCGTGAGGACAAAGAGCGGCACCGCCGCCGCCGAGGCATCGTGACCCATCTCGGCCAGCGCACTCGCGGCGGAGGCTCGTACCTCGGGACTATTGCTCTTCAAAGCTTCGCTGAGCACTGGCACGGCGGGCGGTCCAAAGCTGTGCAGGATGCGCAACACCCATTTACTGTCCTCCGGCTTGCTCTTCTGCAAGGTATCGAGCAGCGCAGGCAGCGCCTTCGGGCCGACTTGCGCGAGTGCATCGGCGTAAGCCGGGGCGCCATCCGCCGCACGCGCGGCAGTCAGCAGTGCAGGCAGGGCATCCACCGCTCCCGGGCCGATGCGACCGAGCGCATGAGCCGCCCGTTCACGCACGGCGGCATTGTTGTCCTTGAGCAACGCGGAAAGCTTCGGCACGGCGGCCTGGCGCACTGCAAGCGAACTGAGGAGTGCATTCAGCGCCCCATGGCGCAGCACTTCGTTCTCATCCGTCACGGCGGGCAAAATCAGCGCCACACAGCGGTCCGGGGCGACACCTGCCTTGGGCAGCGCAGCGAGCAACGCCCCGCGCACCGTGGGGTCCGTTTCTTTCGTCGCAACCTGTTCCACCTCTTTCGCTCCATCGCGGTAAGCGGGATCCATCTGCGCCAACGCATTGGCCGCACCTGCACGACGCTTCGGATCGGGATCCTGCAACGCCGCCACCAGCGCCGGACCAGCCGCGGGCCCAATCAACCCAAGGGCCTGTGTGGTCTCATCGCGCACGGGGTCCTGGCTATCAGCGAGATTCTTGATCAATGCCGGCACCGCATCCTTCGCCGCCGCACCCATGCCGCCCAGAGCGCGCGCCGCGCCGAGTTTCATGGTGAGATCGTTTGAGCCTAGCGCCTGGATGAGCGGCGGCACTGCAGCGGGCCCCATGCGCGACAGCGCATACGCCGTGCGCATCACACCCTGGCGCTGATCGCGCTGACGTCCACGGTTCTTGCTGCCATCGAGTCGATCGATCAACATCGGAATCGCTTCCTGCGCGTCCGGACCGAGCGCGGCGATGGCCGCAATCGCATCGGACCAGATCTGTTTGTCCTCATCATCCAGCGCCTTGATGAGCGCGGGCAGGGCAGGCTTCGCCGCCTTGCCGAGATGAAAAAGTTGATACGCCGCATCGCGCCGCGCCTCGCGGTCTTTCGAAGCCAGTTTTTCCGTGAGCTTGTCGACCGAGGGCGGGGCATCCTCAGCCAGCACACAGGTCGCGAGCAGGGCCGAAAAGAGCCCGCCAGTCAGCGCCCGGGGGAACCACGGAGACATTAGCCTTCGAGGCCGCGCAGCGGTCCGGTGCTGTCGCCGAAGGAATCGACGTTGGCCCCCATGCGATTGAGCATGGACACGAGCAGATTCGCCATCGGCGTCTCCGGCGCATACTTGATGTGGCGACCGGTTTCGATAGTCCCATTGGCGCGGCCCGCCATGAGGATCGGGAGATCGTCGTGGTTGTGCCGGTCGCCGTCGCCGATGCCGCCACCGTAGACGAGCATCGAGTGATCGAGCAGCGTACCGTCGCCTTCCGGGATCGAGCGCAGACGCTCGAGCAGGTAGGCGAACTGGTGCATATGAAAGCGATTGATGTCGCGAATCTTCATCAGCTTCGCGTGGTCGCCCTGGTGATGCGAGAGCGAGTGGTGCCCATCAGCCACACCGATGTTCTTGTAGCTGCGGTTGCTGCCCTCGTTGGCCAGCATGTAGGTGCAGACGCGGGTGGTGTCGGACTGGAAGGCCAGCACCATCATGTCGGCCATGAGGCGCGCATGATCTTCATAACTTTCCGGGATGCCCTCGGGAATTTCGTAACCGGTGGCCGCAGAGGGATTCGCGCTGGCAACGGCCTTCTCGGCTTCTTCCACGCGCTGCTCGATCTCGCGCACGGCGGCGAGATACTCGTCCAACTTCTGGCGATCGTTGCCACCCACCTTCGAGCGCAGCGACTTGGCGTCCTCGAGGACGAAATCAAGAATGCTCTTCTTGTAAAGTTCGCGGCGCTTCTGGTTCTCGCTCACTTCCTTCGGCACGGCATTCGAAAAGAGCCGCTCGAAGACGAGGCGCGGGTTGATCTCGCGCGTCATGGGCGTCGATTCGTTACGCCAGGAAATGTTGTTCGAATACGCGCAGGAATAGCCGGTGTCGCACTTGCCGCCCTGGCGGCCAGGCTCGAGGCCCAGTTCCAGCGAACCGAAGCGAGTCTGGTTACCCACCGCATGCGCCGCCATCTGGTCGGCCGAAATGCCCACGCGGATCTGCGAACCTTCACTCTTGAGGGGCTGCGAGCAGGTGAGCCAGCTTCCCGCGGAGCGGGCGTGGTCCCCGCCACCGTCGTTGTTCGAACGACCACGGTCTTGCGCGAGGCCACTGAGAACGAGCATCTCGCTCTTATAAGGCGCCAGCGGCTGAAGGATGTAAGGCAAATCGAAGTCCGCACCCGTCGTCAGCGGCGTCCATTCGGTCATATTCGCGCCATTCGGCACGAAGAGGAAGGCCATGCGGGTCGGCGACTTGGTCGCGGCGCCAGCGGCAGCGGCCATCGCGCGAGTCGGCAACATCGCCTCAAGCAACGGCAGAGCCATGGCAGCGCCAAGGCCACGCAGAAAAGTGCGGCGGTGGAGGACGGGCGGCTTAATCATAAATAGGTATTATCTCTGTAGTAACCCCGGAAGGCGAGGAATGTTTGGGGATTCGTCTACCACTTTCGTTCGCTTGCAGCACTCTGCAGTTACTGCATGCAGGAGGTCGTTGCAGTAGTCTTTCTCAGTGGTCGGAAATTCAATCCTCAAGGCACTCTCTACGGATCTCTTCTTTGGCCTGCTCCCAATCGATAAACCGCGCCTCCCCAGAAGCAATGAGTCGTTCCCGCTCTTCCAATACCTCACGGTGCCAGGCTGGGGATTCGAAGGCGTCTTTCATAGTCACCAGGGCCTTGTCATGCATTTATCGTGGCAACAAACGGAGCCCTACGCCGAAGGCGTTGAATCATACAGGCCAGGGTTGCGAGGGACGAGCTACCCTGGGTTCGGGCATCAAAACAGGGCAACCCTGAAAGGGTTGAATCCCGACATTCGAAAGCGGCAGATGCAAACCTTTCAGGGTTGGGCACTTTTGCTCGATCAAAACCCAGGGTAGCTCGTTCCTCGCAACCCTGGGCTGGAAGATGGAACGCCGTTGGCGTTCGATCCCGTTTGCAAACAGTGGCAAAATGAAATGCTCCGAGAGTTACCATCGGGACCCCTCAATTCTTCGCCAAAACCTCCGGGCGGCGCTTCAGGAAAGGATCGCTGGTGACGATGGCCGAGACCAAGGCGGAGAAGCGGTTGCCTTCCTTCGAGATTTTGGCCGTGATCGCGTCCACCGAGCACTTGTCGTAACGCTCCAAGCCGCGCCCGAGGGCGTAAGTGAGCATCTTCTGGGTGATAGAGCGGACGAACTTCTTGTCGCCCTTCAGGATCTCCTTCAACTGACGCGGACCGGAGAAGGCGGTGCCGTTGGCCAGCTTGCCGGAGGCGTCGATGGGGAATTTGCCGTCATTGTCGCGCCATGCGCCAGTGGCGTCGAAGTTCTCCAGCGCGAAGCCCAGCGGGTCCATCTTGGCATGACAACCGGAGCACTCCGCGCGGCTGCGGTGCTGCTCGAGGCGCTGGCGGACGGAGGTGGTCTGGTTGATCTGCTTTTGCTCTTGCAGCGGCGGCACATCCGGCGGCGGTGGGGGCGGCGGTGTGCCGAGGATCTGCTCGAGAATCCATTTACCGCGAATCACCGGGGACGTGCGGGTGGGCGTGGACGTGGAAACGAGCACACTGCCCTGGGTGAGCACCCCGCCACGAGGGGAATCCTTCGGTAGCGTGACCTTGCGGAACTCGTTCCCCTTCACTCCCGGGATGCCGTAGTAGACGGCCAGTTCTTCGTTGAGAAAGGTGAAGTCAGCATCGATGAGATCGGTCACTGGCCGGTCTTCCTTGATGATCGCCTCGAAAAAGCGCTCGGTCTCCTCTTTCATCATCCCTTTCAGGTTGTC
>JBGGMZ010000373.1:0-7853 GCA_041287745.1 Chthoniobacter sp.
GCATCTCGCCGCCCTGCGCGGGTGGACACCGACCGAGGTCGAGCAACTCGAGCGGGTGCGCCAGGCACTCTATCCCGGAAAATGAGCTGAATCTCTCTTTTAGAAAATCCCAACCTATGAATGCCAAACTTTCCTTCCTGAGCGTTGTTTGCTTTGCCGCGGTCTCCGGAGCGTCCGCGACCGCCGATCTCGATCTCGGCTCGCCGACTTCGCGCACTCCTTACGATAACTACCTCGATCCGGTGTTTAGGGTATTCCGCCAGCTCGATAACGGGCAGGTGGATCCATCCGTGGTCGAGCAACTCGTCCGCGAGGGCCGCAACTTCCGCTATTATTACAACAAGGACCAGCCCTACCTGCCGCAGGCACCGGAGGTGACGGAGTCCACGAAAACCGGCGATTGCAAGGCTAAGTCCCTGTGGCTGGCCTCGAAGATGAATACCCGCAATGTGCGCTTCGTCATCGGCAAACTTTCCCTCGGTTCGGCGAAAAGTCACGCGTGGCTCATCTGGCAAGGTCCGCAGGGCTGGCTCATCCTGGATGCAACGAACTACAGCAAGCCGCTCGTGCCGGACCGCGTGTCCCCCTCGGAACTCGTGCCGACCTACTCCTACTCCCCATCCGGCAAATACGCGCACGCCACGGCGGCTGCCGCCCGCGGCGGAAAATACGGCGACCATCTCTAGCCGCTGCGCTCTTTGCCGAAGAGGCTGCCAACCCCAAACATGCCCCCCTTTCTTTTATCGCCGTGTTTTGCCGGGTTCGTCGGCACAATGGCCGAGCCCAGGTTTTCATGATTCGACCGATCCGATTTACTTTCACGCTCCTGGCTTTGGCGCTGCTGGGACTGGCGGCGTCGGCAGGCACTCCCGCCCCCGCAGACAAAGTGGAAATCGCCGCGGACATCTCGCTCACCGGTGACGCGGCGACTTTTGGCGTTGGGAGCCTGGAGGGCATCAAGCTGGCCATCGAGGAAGCCAACGCGAGAGGCAGTGGTCCGCAGATCGAACTGAAGGTTTACGATGACAAGAGTGTCGCGGAAGGAGCGCGTGCCGTGGCGGCACAGGTCGTGGCCAGTCCGGCGGTGGTGGTGATCGGTCCCAGCAGCAGCAGCACGTCATTGGGGGCCGGGCCCATCTTCGCCCAAGCGGGCCTGCCGTCGATTACCACCACGGCCACCTCGGACGCGATCACCGACAGCGCGACGACTTTCCGCATCCTTTTCAAAAATAGCGATCAGGGAGAGATGCTGGCCACCTATCTCTATCGCGTGCTGGGCCAGCACTCCGCGGCGGTCATGGTGGTGGACGATAGCTATGGTAGAACCCTGGAGAAAGGTTTCCGCAGTGCTGCCGAGCGCCTCGGGATTGAGGCGAAATACTATGTCTTCAAGAAGGGCGAAAATATGGAGGAGATGGCGGGCAATGTGGCCAAGCAAATCGGACAGCAGCCCGTGGTGCTGGCCATGCTCGATATTGAAGGCTCCAAGATCCTGCCGGTACTGCGTCGCTTCGGCGTGAAAGGACCTTTTCTTGGCGGCGATCCCTTTGGCGTAGAGAGCTTCAACTCTTCTTTCTCCGGCTTGCCGGAGGAAAAGAAACAACCTGGCTACTTCACCGAGAACCTCTACGGCCTCACGCCCATGCTGCTCGATTCGGCGAACGCGGAAATGCTTTCCTTTGCCGAGCGATTCAGGACTCACTTCGGGCACAATCCCGGCTGGGTCGCGGTGGCCGGCTACGATGCGGCCCGCGCGGCCGTCGAGGCGATTCATGAGTCCGCGAGTGGATCGAAACCCGTCGGCACTGCGGCGTGGCGAGCAGCGGCACTGGAGGCGCTCCATGCGCTCAAGGAACCCGCGCGCGCACCTTCTGGATTGCTGGGGCCGATTGCCTTCGACTCCGCGCGCGGTCGCCAGATCGCGGTGCGCATTGGGCGATTCAACCGGGGGCGTTTCGAATCCGCGCCGTTGCAAATCGTGTCGGTGACCAACCCTCATGAGCTCGAGCTGAAGTCCGGCGCCGTCTTTGAAATGCAGCCGGAAAGATACGCCCGCCTCCAGCAGGTCATTTACTCCGGTATTTATGTGAACGAAATCCTCTGGATCGATCAGTCTCACCTCACCTTCGGGGCTGACCTCTATGTGTGGATTCGTTACGCCAGGAATTCCGGGCCGGAGGCTGCGGACCCGTGTGAAATCAAGTTTCCGGAACTGTCCTCCGGCCATTTTGATCGCGAGCGCCCGGTGGAGCAGCGCGACCTCGAGGATGGCACGTCCTATCGCCTGTGGCGCGTGCAAGCGGAGTTTCGGAATCAGTTCGATCTCCATCGATACCCCTTCGATCGCCAGACACTCACATTGCGGTTCTTCAACGCCCGTGCCGACGTCGACCACATCGTCTATGCCCTCGACCAAAGTGCGACTGACGAATTCGAGCAGGACGCAAGCAGGACGGCGGTTGGTATATCCGAAGCCGCCTTCCACGGGCTCTCGCAATGGAACTTCAGGGGCATGCACCAACGGCGGGATCAACTCGTGACAAGATCGTCGCTCGGCGATCCGCGACGGGTGGGGCGGGAAAACTATCGCGAGCTCTCCGGCTATGCGGCCGCCATTGATTGCCAGCGCCAATGGGTCACGACACTTTCGAAGAACTATCTGCCCCTGTTGCTCATGACTTGCATGATGTACGCGTCGCTGCACTTCGCACCCGTCCTGGTACAGGTGAAGGTGACAGTGGCGATCACCGGCGTGCTCACGGGAGTAGTGTTGCTCAACGCGGTCAACAGCCAGTTGGGAGCCATTGGTTACACCACGATGGTGGAGTATGCCTTCTACGTTTTCTTTTCGCTCGGGTTACTGAATGTGGTCTCGGTCCTGATAGGTGAACAGTTGCGGCACGCCGGGCGAGTCTCGGCGGCGCTCAAGACCGATTTTTGGACGCGAGTTGTTTTCCTGCTGGCCGTGGTTGGTCTCGTGGTGGCTTTACGATTTCACCACTAAATCGGGCTAAACGCGAAGCGGCGAAGGATGACTTCTCGCGCCGAGACTCGGAAAACGACTGTAACTCGGCTCGAAAAGAGCATCGTCATGGAGGTCCGCTTCCTTTAACTAAATCCATCCCCGCTTCCCATGAACTTTGGACCGGTACCACTGACCTTGACTCTCGTTTTCTCAATGACGCTTCTTTCCACGACCACGCACGCCGAAAATCCTGCTGCCGCGCCCGCTGTGCCGATGGATGCCGATTCCATCGCCTACATGCAGCAGCAGCCGGCTCCGGCCACGGGGCCGCAGACTCCCGATGCGAGACGGGAGGCGTATCGCCGCGCGCGCTTGAGGAACCAGCCGGATCTCCCGCAGGTCTACCAGATCAAGGAGTACGCGGTGCCCGGACCAAAAGGGCCGATCCCGGTGCGGCTCTATCGCGGCGCAGGGACCTCGCTCTCGGCTGCGCTACCAGTGCTCGTGTTTTTTCATGGCGGGGGATGGCTCGTCGGCAATATCGACACGCACGATTGGATCTGCCGTTCGATCGCCAACAAGACGGATGGCGCCGTGATCAGCGTCGACTACCGGCTTGCGCCGGAAAACCCTTTCCCCGCCGCCTATGAAGACGCGGTCGCTGCGACGCGCTGGGTCGTGGCGAACGCCTCGACTTTGCAACTCGACCCGGCGCACGTCTCCGTCGGTGGCGACAGCGCCGGTGGCAACCTTGCCGCGGCCGTGACGCTCGCCTTGCGTAACGAAGGCACGACAAAACTCCAGGCGCAGATCCTCATCTATCCCGCGGTGGATCTCTCGATGAGCGGCGACTACTATGGCCGCTTCACCAAGGGCGTGGTCCTCACGGACGATGCGATGCGCGAATACATCGAGAAGTACGTCCCCTATGTCGCCCTGCGGAAGGACTGGCGTGTCTCGCCGCTGCTGGCGCCAAGCCTGCAAGGTCTCCCGCCCGCGCTCGTCTTGCTCGCCGGCTACGATCCGCTCTGCGCCGAGGGCGAAGCCTACGCCGCCCGCCTGCAAAAGGAAGGCGTCCCGACCACCGTGAAGCGTTACCCCGGCCAGATGCACGGCTTCCTGTCCAACGCGAAGCTGCTGCCCAAAGCCAACGATGCGATCGACGAGATCGCCGCGGTTTTGAAGGGGAACTAAGGGCCTTCTCGGGCGGCCTCTAAGTCGCCAATTTTTTCGTCATGTAAGCGACGGCAAAGTCAATAAAGGCGCTCATGCGGGCGGGCAGGGGGCGTTGTCCGGCGTAGACCACGTGCAACGGAACGTCCCGCGTTTTCCATTGGGGCAGCAGGCGCACGAGCCGTTTCGTCCGCACATCCTCCTCGATCAGCCAATCCGGGAGAACCGCGATACCCAGGCCCGCTCGCGTGGCTTCGCGCACGCTCGTTACACCTTCAGAAATCAAAATCGGTGAGATGGGAAGCGTTTGTTCGAGCCCATCGCGGGCAAGAAACGTTACCTCCTTCGAACTCCAAAATTGAAAACCACTCACCGAAAGCCACGGCCAGGTTTTCAAGTCGGCAGGTTTCCGGACCACAGGCCTTTTTTTGACCAGCGAAGGCGCGGCAGCGAGATGCAGGACGATCATGCCGGCGGGCCGGGCCACCACGCTTTCATCGGTGATCTTTCCAGGGAGGATCCCGATGTCGCAACCCTCGCGCAGCATGTGCAGCGGACGATTGGTGAGCGCGAGTTCCACGGTCACTTTGGGATGCATTTGCAAGAACTTGCCAAGCATCGGTGTGACCACCCACTGGCCCCAGTCGATCGTGGCAAACAAACGCAGGTGGCCGCTCAATTCCATTTGATCTTCCCGCAGACGTTGCTCCGCCTCCTCGGCGTGGGCGAGCATGGTCCTCGCATCCGCCAGCAAGCGCTGCCCGATCGGCGTGACGGACATCGTATGGGTATCGCGCAGCAATAGCGCCGCACCGCAGTGTTCCTCCAGCGTGCGCAACTGGCGGCTCAGCGTCGGCTGGGAAATCTTCAATCGCCTGGCGCCCGCGGAAATGCTGCCGCTCTCGACAATGCTGACAAAAGCACGGAGCAGCGAGAGATCCTCAAACGCGGTCATACAGTTTCTGCATAGCTGATATTGGCATTCGGCGGCTACACGGAAAATAGCATTCGGCGAATGATGGGGCCTTTATGAATACCCATTCTTCCATCAAGAAACACAACGGACACCCCATGAAGATCGTGGTCATCGGTGGCAGCGGATTGATCGGCAAAAAGGTCGTGAAGAACCTGCAAGCGCAGGGCCACGAGGTCGTGGCGGCCTCACCTTCATCGGGTGTGAATACGGTGACTGGCGAGGGATTGTCAGGAGCTCTGGCCGGCGCCCAAGTCGTCGTCGATGTCGCAAATGCCCCCTTGTGGGAGGACAAGGCCGTCATGGAGTTCTTCGAGAAATCGGGCCGCAATCTCCTCGCCGCGGAAACCGCTGCGGGCGTGGGACATCATGTGGCGCTGTCGGTCGTCGGCACCGACCGCCTGCTCGCGAGTGGTTACTTCCGTGCGAAGCTGGCGCAGGAGGCTTTAATCAAAGCCTCGTCGATTCCTTACACGATCGTTCGCGCCACTCAGTTCTTCGAATTCGTGGGCGGCATCGCTCAATCGGCGACGGAAGGGCAGACGGTGCGGCTGCCTTCGGCACTGTTCCAGCCGATGGCTTCGAGCGACGTCGCGACCTTCGTGGCGGAGGCTGCCGTCGCGCAGCCCTTGAACGGCACGATCGAGGTGGCCGGTCCCGAACCGATCGGCATCGATGCCGCTGTGCGGACATACCTGGGTGTCAATCACGACGGCCGGACGGTGACCACCGACGCCCGAGCGCGCTACTTCGGCATCGAGGTCAATGACCAGAGCCTCACGCCCGGTGATCACCCGCGCCTGGGCGCAACACGTTTCGATGAGTGGCTCAAGAGCTCGAATTGATAGAGCTCACAAATTCTTCCGAGTGAGCGGGGGACACCCAATGGGGCCGGCTCGTTGCGGGCTTCACTGTTCAGCCGACTTCGCCGCGGTGGCTGCATATTGCTCATCGGTCACTTTCTCCATCCACTCCACGACCTTGCCATTCAGCGCTTCCTGGATGGCAATGTGTGTCATTGCGGTCGTCGGAGCAGCGCCGTGCCAATGCTTTTCGTTCGGTGCAAACTGGACGACATCCCCTGGATGGATTTCCTCGATTGCTCCGCCTTCACGCTGCACTCGGCCACAGCCGGCTAGGACGATGAGCGTTTGACCAAAGGGATGCGTATGCCACACCGTGCGCGCGCCCGGCTCGAAGGTGACGGTCGCGCCCGCTGCGCGAGCGGGCTCCTTGCCGGAGAATAGTGGATCGATGCGAACCGTTCCGGTAAACCAATCGGCTGGTCCCTTGTTGGAGGGCTGGGATCCTACTCGTGTGATTTGCATGTTTGTTTCCTTCGTTGTTTAGCCGCGGTTGCCGATGTGGTGTGAACTATCGTTCACTCGATAGAGTCGTCGAAAGGCGATGCTACCGCGCGTCGTCTTCCGTGAATTCGGAATATTTCTTGTTGCTGCCCTTCGCCTTCTCCACCGGATATTTGATCGCATTCTTCGCCATCTTTTGCTGGATCGCCGTAGGCAGGTCCACCCCGACCTTGTCCGCAAGTTCAATGAGGTAAACGGCTACGTCGGCGAGTTCATCGGCGATGTCCTCTTTCCGGGTGGCAATGCGCTGTTCGACTTCCGCGGGCGATTTCCAAAGGAAGTGTTCCAGTAATTCACTCGCCTCGATGGACAGCGCCATCGCGAGTTCCTTCGGCTGGTGAAATTGATCCCAATCCCGTTCATCTCGAAAAGCGATAATCCGGGCACGTAATGCGTCGAAGGTCATGGGGAGGATGGTCTGGAAAACACTGCGGTTGGCAAGGCTTTGCCATCTGTTCTTCGCCGCTCAGCTTCACTCTTACGTGCGTTGTGCTCTGACTCGTCCTCAGGGACCGCCCTGCCGAAGGCATCAGTGTCATTGAAGGGCCTAACGGAGACGTCCACTCGTGCATTGAGCGCGATATACACGCAAACCCGGATATCACCTATGTTCCACTTGTACTGCGATCGTTTGAACTCAAGGTTCGTCCTTACTTCCGAAGGAGAAAATTGGAAGAAGGCATTCGAATCCTTTGAGGATGCCTACGAACACGCGGAATCGCGGGCGACTTCGGAGGTGCCCTGCATCTTCTACAATCACTACGGATCGGTCCTCTTCAGAACCACGCTGCATCCGATCGAACCGGAGCTCCGAAAGGCCCGCATTCATTGGAAGGAGCTGGTGGCCAGGCATGAGCTTGAACAAACGGGATGCATCGCACAACCGCTGACGGCGGCAGCGGCATGACGAAATTTGCCCTGACGAAACGGATAGCCGTTGCCGTCGGAGTCGGATGCGCGATCGCTACGGCGCTTTCCCTCCTGCAGGCCTTGGGCCTGCTTTCTCCCTCCAGATTGTGAACTCTTTTAAATGCCGACGGGGATGGCAATTCCGCCCTCATGGAGGATTACTCGTTGCACCTCCTGATCCCGTCGGCTCCTTTTCTATGAAACGGCTGCGCCTTGCTCTTCGATGAACATTGGTAAGCGACGTTGTCGCTAATCACGGCTCTATAACCAGCGGCGGACTTTTTTTTGGTAGTCCAGATACTCACGACCGAACCGCGCCTCCATCGCGCGCTCTTCGGGCAGGATTTGGAAGAAATGCATGAACAGCGCGAAGGCGATCGGTCCGGCCAGCGTCCAAGGTACGGCCAGATGGACCGCCCACATGGTGAGCAAGCCCGTGAGGCCGACATACATGGGGTTGCGCGTG
>JBGGMZ010000374.1:0-4082 GCA_041287745.1 Chthoniobacter sp.
GATAGGAACGCAAGTGATATGGGGACGACGCAATTTAGTCATGGGGAATTTACAAGTTGGCCCATTTTGGCAAAGCCGGCTCATGCAGGCAAATTAACCTCAACGGAATCCGGTCATGTATCAGGCACATCAATTGGTCGACAAGCGACATTTCCCAGAAGATGGCTCTGAAACTGGACTAGGTTGACGTCATCGCATTCTCTCCTGTTTCCTCCACTCGCGTGTCCCACGAATCTGTCCCCATCCTCCTCTGTCCACTTTGCGGCGGAAATGCCCACCCATCGTTTACAGACCGTTCCTGGTCATTGCGACCGGGCGAGCACCTTTTTCGCTATGCCCATTGCCCGGTTTGCGACGCCATGTTCTCCCATCCGTTGCCGACCGACGAGGAGGTCGGATGGCTCTACGGTCATCGATATGACTACTCGTGGTTTATTCAAAGACAGGGCCTGAAGCAGTTCCAAGCCACTCATCGCTGGCAGCGCTTGCGCACCATTTTTCGCCAACTGCCGATTGCCGATCTACCTCGGCGTTTACTCGATGTCGGAGGAGGACACGCTTTGTTTCTGCGCGCCGCGCAGAAGGACGGTTGGAAAGTCGAGGGTCTGGAACTGCTCGATGATGCGCTGGTCGCCACCGCCAAGGACCACGGAATCGCGATTCATCAGGGCTCGCTCATCACACACTCCCTGCCCCCAAATACATTTGGAGTCGTCACCGCCTGGCATGTTGTCGAACACATTCCGGAGATTCGTCAGGCCATCGCCGCTATCGCCGAACTCCTCGCTCCAGGCGGCATTGGGGTCATCGCCGTGCCAAACTATCACGCCGCTGGCCTGGCACGGGAGGGTGCGGACTGGGTCTGGTGTCAAAAGCCTTTCATCCATCCCTGGCATCTTTCGGCCACCACCCTAAAGGCTTTGCTTCCACCCTCGGTCGAAGTCCTGCTGCTCACCTCGCGCGATACGTGGGATGCGCAATGGGCTGAATCCACCACGCCGTTCAAGTTAGCCATGGAAATGATCTACTTCGTTTCGCGAATCCCGCGGAAAGGCGCCGCTCTTCTTTCCTGGCAAGGGGGGCGGGCAGCTTGTGATCGTCTACAGTTCTGGGCTGAGGAAGGACTGCGATTAGTCACTTATGCCGGCTACCTTGCATTGCGTCCTCTCCTGCGCCGGCGCTACGAGGCAGCCCTTCGCGGGTCGGAATTGATGCTCGTGATGCGAAAGATCCTTGTGCCGAAGGAAAGCTGATCTTCCGCTCCTGAGAGTCAACACGGCGGCTTGGCCAGATCGTCAAACGATATCGGCGAATGTCCTCTCGGTGTTCCGAAAATAGACGAGCCCGGTCACCAACAGGATGAGCCCAACCCCCATGCTGAGCATGAAACCTGGCCAGTAAGGTGGAAAATCCGGTCCCAACACACACCATCGAAAGCCATCGATCAAAGCAACGAGCGGATTCAGGCAATACCAAAGTCTCCAGCGCTCCGGAACGAGGTCCATCCACAGGAAACTAACCGGGGTCACAAAGAACCCGAGGCGCGTTATAAAAGGAACGATGTACCGCACATCGCGATACTTGACGTTCAGCGCGCTGAACCAGACTCCGGCCGCGAAAGTCACCAAAAACGTCAGGAGCAAAAACACAGGCAGAAGAAGCAGATGCGGGCGGAGGGAAACCCCATAGATAACCATGAGGACGAGCAGAATGGCGAAGGAGATCGCCGCCTCTACAAACCCACTGAAAACCACGCTCGCCGGGATGATCAACCGAGGAAAATAGACTCGGGAAATGATGCGCGCGGAAGCGACCATCGAATTGCTGCTTTCCGCAAGGGTATTGGCGAAGAATTGCCAGGGCAGCAAACCGGCAAAGGTGAGAATCTCATAGGGCGCCCCGTGTGACGGGAATTTAGCGAACCGTCCAAAGAGCACCGTGAAAACCACCATGGTGACCAAGGGCTGCACGACGACCCATGCCACTCCGAGATAAGTTTGCTTGTAGCGCAGCAGAATGTCACGCCAGGCCAGAAAGCCAAACAGCTCGCGATAGCGCCACAACTCAGCGAAGTTCAGCGCAATGACCCCGCGCTGCGGGCGGATGATGCGCTCCGCCATCGCGTCGTAATCAGCGGACATGAGAGGGCGAGGCGGCTAGCGACTCTGCGGCAGAACCGGCGGGATCGTTGGAAGCAACCGCGGACTGGGGCTTTCGGCCGATCACGACCGTGGAAAGTCCGCTCATGGGCAAAACTTTGTCCAGCACGCGGAACAGCGGCGTCAACCAGCCATACAGGCGGAGTTGCCATGGCTTGAGGGCCTTCTGGCCGCCCAAGGTATTGGCAACATACCAGGCCCACACTCCGACCTTGTTGAAAAAGAATTGCTCCTCCACCTCGAAACCTGCCTCCCGCATTTTCTCATCCAGCTCGCCTTTGGCATAGCGCCGAAAATGACCGAGCGCCTTATCGAACTCACTATAGAGCTTCATGTTGTAAGGCACCAGAACGACGACCCGGCATCCAGGCTGAGACACTCCGAAGAGATTGCGAAGCACCGCGCGGTCATCCTCGATGTGTTCCAGCACGTTGAGAAAAACGATGCTGTCGGGAGCAAAGGCGCGCAACTGCTCGTAATCCGCGCTCTCGGTCATGTCGAGTTTGCCGATCTGCAGGTTTTTCTGGGTCGCCCACCTGCCTTGCAGCTCCGTGAGGTAATCGATCCGGTAATCGGTCAATAGCACCTGGTCGTGGTGCCGGATGTGCTTGCTCAGGTTCCCCCGCCCCACTCCCAACTCAGCCACTCGCTTGCCGAGCCATGGCTTCAAGCTCTCGTACATCCAGAGATTGAATTGTGGCGCCTGTTCCAGCGCATCGAGCGTGACTTTTCCCGCATCCGAATAGTTGCTGGTAAAGCGATATTTAAAGATGAACCACACCGCTGCCAGCCCATCCCGCCAGGTGATCTTTTTTCCCTCTTCGTAACTGCGGCCATTGTAGTTGATCGGCACTTCGAACATCCGCAAACGATTCCGCGCCACCTTCGCAGCGATCTCCGGCTCGATGCCGAAGCGATTCGACTCCAGCGGAATCAGCCGCAGCGAGGAGGCAGTGAAAGCCTTGTAACACGTCTCCATGTCGGTGAAGTTCGTGTCGTTCAGCATGTTGGAAAGCAGCGTCAGGAAACGATTGGCCTGCGTGTGCCAGAAATAGAGCACCTTGCGCTCTTCGCCGGTGAAACGGCTGCCAAAGACGACCTCCGCCTTTCCCTCCAGGATCGGCCGCAACATGCGCGGATAGTCCGTGGGGTCATACTCGAGATCGGCATCCTGAAAAATGACCAGGTCTCCAGTCATTTCCTGTATGGCGCGTTGAAGGGCCGCGCCTTTGCCCATGTTTTTTGGCTGCTGAAAGATGCGCACCTCGGGATGTTCGGCGGCGATTTGCTGCGCGACTTCCCAAGTCCGATCGAGTGAACCGTCGTTCACCACTACGATCTCACGATCGATGCCCGTCGGCAGCGGTGCGGCGAGCACCGCATCCAGACAGGGCGTCAGTGTTTCTTCCTCGTTGTAGGCCGCTACGAGGATGGAAAGTTTCCGGAATGTGGGTGTGGGAGGCATCGCGCTGAAGGGAACGGACAATGTGCAAACAAGGTCCGTGCCGGAAATCAATTTTTTGGAGCAATCTTATAAAGCTTCGCCGTCACAGCCTGGCGCTCGCCATCGCGAAAGACATCCGCCTCGCCGATCAGCAAGAAACGCTCGTGGTTTGCCTCGGCCACACGGCGGAGTTGATCATGATGTTCCTGCCGCCGATCATTTGGCAGAGCGTCGTCCAGGATGAGGTAACGAATCTTCCCGTCGGCCAGGAAATGGAGCAAGTCGGCATCGTTATTGAATAGCGGCGAGTACCCGCTGCCGCTCCACGTGCTGCTCGCCAGCGATTTACTCGCTCGTTGAATCACGTGCCCGGGCCGGTTTTCGTGTAGAGCGACATCGGCGATGAACATTCCTTCGCCCCTGGCATCGGAGGATACCAGCGCTTCATCTGCCGGAGATGCATCGGCCAGCATCTGCTC
>JBGGMZ010000375.1:0-8713 GCA_041287745.1 Chthoniobacter sp.
ACGAAGACGCGAAGGCACGAAGGTGGGAGTAATCTCAGCAACAGCCATCACACTTTGCCCCTTCGTGCCTTCGCGTCTTCGTGGTGATCTTTCTTCTCCATGCCCGATTTATGCAGCGGACTTCCATGACAAGACACTAGTGGATACGGGCCGCACACCCGCCCACCGTTCCCGATCCTTTAGGCGGGAAGTTCCTCTACAGGCTGATCGGTGCTTTTCGCCGTCGCTGGCACCGGTTTGTGATATTTGCGGGCGAACTTTCTTCCGCGGCATTCGGGCCGCTGGCTGCAGACCCACACGGCGCCATTGGTCGCATTGATCAGATCCATCGCTGCTTCGCAGGCGGGACAGGTCGGCGGGGTGAGCTGCACCTTGCCCATCAACTTCGACGCCCATTGCGATACATCGAGCAAGTCTCCCTCGCCCTTCTCGCGTGCCGCGGTGAGCAAGGCGTCGAGCGTGCGTGCATTGATCACCGTGATATTGTTGCCCTTGGCGAAATTGCGCGCGTCCCAGCTAAAGCCACAAGAGGCCACATACATCCCGCGCGTGAGATTCGCGGCAAGCATGGCTTCCTGCAGCTCGCGGATCCTCTCCACGGGAATCCGGTGATCCTGGCTCTGTTTTTTGCACTGCACGAGGATGCGCTCCGCTTTCCGCGCGAGGATGAAATCTCCACCCTTTCCGCCGCTCAGGGCGTCGGACATCGAGATCCGGTAGCCTTGGCGCTGATAGATGAGCGCGATCAATAGCTCGAACTCCTCCGTCGTGAGATAATGCACCGGGTGCTGCATGTCGTAGGGCTCGGATTCCGCCGGGGTCTGAAGCCCCACCAGCGGCAGCATGAAGTCATCCCCGCCGGACCTCCGCCGCCGGACGCGATGCACCAGGAACATTCCAAGAAGCACTACGGGGACGAGCATGAACTCGAGCGAATTCGCCTTGGCCTGCCTCCAGATTTTGTCCAGCGCGGTCAGCTGGGCACCGCTCAAGCCGGGAGCACTGGGCAAATCGAGCGATGGCATGCCTGCCGGAGATCCCGCTTTGGCGCCGGGTTTACCGGTTCGTCCAGCCTGCCTTGCCGCTGGGTTTGCGCCGGGCTGCCCCGCGGCACCTGTTTGCGCATTTACAGCACCCGCCGATTGCGGATTCGCCGTACTTCCTGCGCCGGTGGCGGCTTTCCCGCCCGCTGGAGATACACCATCCATTCCCGGTGCGGAGGGGGCATCGCCCGGCTGGACCAATTCGATGCCCAGTGCCTTCATGTCTTCACCATTGCGCCCAGCGTAAAGCTTGTCGCTCAGCTCGGCGGACAACTCCTTGCGAGAAGCCTGGCCGGTGAACAAGCGCATCGCGCTTTTAAAGACTGTCGTCATCAGATCCGCCTCTTCCGAGGAGAATTTGACGTCCTTCATCTGCTCGCTCACCGGCGCCACCCCGGAGGCCTGCAAAATATAGCGCTGCCCATATCGCAACGCACTCCCCAGTACAAGCACCATGAGCACCATCCCCAGGGCCTTCATCAGTAGTTTTCGCAGCAGTCGAAGCATCTCAACAATGATTCAGCAAAATATAAGCCATGGTATCAACAATAAACGTGATAACACGTAGTTTTCCTTCCGTGGAATGTTCATCCCGCCCAGCGAGGGGATGAGTAGCGCTTTATCCTGCCGGCCAACGGGCGATTGATCTTCGCGTCCGTTGGCGATAGGGATCGATGCACCGCGCTCCTTCCCCGCACATATGCGCGGTGGTGGTTTTTAAAACCGCCCTCCCCCCACTGAATATGAATCCCTATCTGGCGGAATTTATCGGCACGGCCATGCTCATTCTTTTCGGCGACGGCGTCGTGGCCAATGTCGTGCTCAACAAATCCAAGGGCAACGGCGGCGGATGGATCGTGATCGCCACCGGCTGGGGATTGGCGGTCATGTTGGCCGCCTATTCGGTCGGCACGATCAGCGGCGCCCACCTGAACCCGGCGCTGACCATTGCCCTCGCTGCCATCGGCAAATTCGACGCCGCGCGAGTGCCCGGCTACCTCCTGGCGCAATTCGCAGGGGCGATGTTTGGCGCCGTGCTCGTTTGGCTTTCCTATCTGCCTCATTGGAAAGAAACCCCCGATCCCGCCACCAAGCTGGCGGTCTTCTGCACCGCACCGGCCATTCGCGCCACGGTGCCAAATTTGATCTGCGAAGCGATCGGCACCGCGGCGCTCGTCTTCGGTGCGCTGGCCATTCCTTCGAGCGCCAATTTGATCGTTGCCGGCTGGGCCACGGGCTTTGGCCCCCTGCTCGTCGGCTTGCTCGTTTTCGCCATCGGTCTCTCGCTGGGCGGCCCCACGGGCTATGCGATCAACCCGGCCCGCGACCTCGGCCCCCGGCTGGCCCACGCGCTTCTGCCCATCGCCGGCAAGGGCGGCTCGGACTGGGGCTACGCATGGATTCCGATCGTCGGTCCGCTGGTGGGCGCGCTGGTCGGCGCATTCACCTACCGATTGCTTTTTGCCTGAAGCCAGTCGTCATTCCTTTTATCCCCCCCATAGCCCATGTCGTTCATCCTCTCGTTTGATTCGGGCACCACGAGCGTGCGTGCCATCGTCTTTGATCAGGAAGGCCAAATCCGCGCGGTGGCCCAAAAGGAAATTCGCCAGATATTTCCCAAGCCCGGCTGGGTCGAGCAGGATCCGCAGGAGATCTGGTTCTCCCAAATCACCGTCGCCGTAGAGGCGCTCGGCCGGGCTCGCATTCGCCCGAGTGACATCGCGGGCCTCGGCATCACCAACCAACGTGAGACGACTGTGATCTGGGACCGCAAGACGGGCGATGCCGTCTACAACGCCATCGTCTGGCAGGATCGACGGACCGCGGAAGCTTGCGACAAGCTGCGCGCCGCGGGTTACGACAAGCCCATCCGCAAACGCACCGGTCTGCTGCTCGACGCGTACTTCTCCGGCACGAAGATCGCGTGGATTCTCGACAATGTTCCCGGCGTGCGGAAACGGGCTGAGGCGGGCGATCTTTTATTCGGCACGATCGACACATGGCTCATCTGGAAGCTGACCAGCGGGCATCACGCCCGTGTGACTGACCCGAGCAATGCCTCGCGCACCTTGCTCTACAACATCCACACCGGGAAGTGGGACAAGGAGCTACTCAAGATCTTTCGGATTCCCGCCGCCATTCTGCCTGAGGTCCGCACCTCGAGCGAAGTGTATGGCGAAGTCAGCACCTCTCTCGGCCTGCAAAAGGTGCCGATCGCGGGTATCGCCGGCGATCAGCAGGCCGCGCTCTTCGGCCAGATGTGCGTGCAGCCCGGTCAGTCGAAGAGCACCTATGGCACGGGCTGTTTCCTCCTGCAGAATCTCGGCACGAACGCCATCACATCGGAGAATCGGCTGCTTACCAGCGCGGCCTGTCAGATTGGCAAGAAGCGCGAATTTGTCCTGGAAGGCAGTATCTTCATCGGCGGAGCGGTGGTGCAATGGCTGCGCGATGGCTTGCAACTCGTGCGCTCGGCCAAGGAGGTCGACTTGCTGGCCGACTCCGTGCCTGACAATGGCGGTATCTATCTCGTCCCCGCCTTTGCCGGCCTGGGGGCGCCACATTGGGACCCCTACGCCCGCGGCATGATCATCGGCATCACGCGCGATACCTCAGCCGCTCACCTCGCCCGGGCCGCGCTGGAAGGCGTGGCCTTTCAAGTGGCCGATCTCATCGACGCCATGCACGCCGACACCGGAAAGAAA
This sequence comes from Chthoniobacter sp., assembly GCA_041287745.1. Taxonomy (GTDB): domain Bacteria; phylum Verrucomicrobiota; class Verrucomicrobiia; order Chthoniobacterales; family Chthoniobacteraceae; genus Chthoniobacter. The sequence continues at coordinate 3,749 of JBGGMZ010000375.1, forward strand.
CTCAAGGAGTTGCGGGTCGACGGCGGAGCCACTCACAGCCCTTTCCTCATGCAGTTCCAGGCCGACCTGCTCCAGATCCCAGTGGTAAGGCCGGCGGTCACGGAAACGACTGCCTTGGGTGCGGCCTATCTGGCTGGCCTGGCCGTGGGCTATTGGAAGAGCATCGAGAGCATCGCGAAGCAATGGAAGGTGGAGAAAGTCTTCGAGCCGAAGATGCCCAAGGCTAAAGTCGCCGAGCTGCGCTCACGATGGAATGAGGCGCTGGGCCGGGCCAAGGACTGGGAGTTACATCCCAGCAACGGAGCCAAAACAAAGAAGCGCTCGAAAAAATAACCCATAACTTCGCCCCCCCTTCTCACGAACAGACGATCCCTATGAAACGAAGTGAGATGTTGAAACAGGCCAGGGAACGGACCGAACCATGGGATATCGTGATCGTCGGTGGCGGCGCCACGGGCGCCGGGGTGGCGGTCGATGCGGCGACGCGCGGCTACGCCACGCTTTTGCTGGAGCAATACGACTTTGGCAAGGGCACCTCCAGCCGCAGCACCAAGCTGGTCCACGGCGGGGTGCGCTATCTCGAGCAAGGTAATGTCTCGCTCGTCATGGAAGCGCTCAAGGAGCGCGGCTTGCTCCGGCAGAATGCGCCCCATCTCGTGAGCGAATTGCCCCTCGTCGTTCCGAGTTACTCGTGGTGGGAAGGCCCTTTCTACGGCATCGGGCTGAAGGTGTATCAAGTGCTCTCCGGCAAATATGGTTTTGGGCCATCGAAACTGATCTCCAAGGAGGAGACTTTGAAACGTCTGCCCAATGTCAACCCGGAGGGGCTCACCGGCGGCGTGGTCTATTATGACGGGCAGTTCGATGACACCCGCCTGCTCATCAATCTGATCACCACGGCCGCAGAGCAAAGCGCCACCCTCCTGAACTATGCGCGGGTCACGGCGCTGCACAAGCACAGTGACAGCATCGTCAATGGCGTGACCTGGCAGGACGTCGAGACCGGCGAGAGCTTTCGCGCACAGGCCAGGGTGGTCGTCAATGCCACCGGGCCATTCACCGATTCGGTGCGGCAGATGAGCGAGCCGGAGGCATCGCCGATCATCGTGCCAAGCCAGGGCGCGCACATCGTCCTGGACCGGTCCTTTCTGCCGGGCGACACGGCGATCCTTGTGCCACACACCAGCGATGGCCGGGTGATGTTTGCCATTCCCTGGCACGGGCACACCCTCGTCGGCACAACGGATACACCGATCACCCAGATCCCGGTGGAGCCGGTGGCCTTCGACCAGGAAATCGAGTTCATGCTCGAGACTGCGCGGCTTTATCTCGCCAAGCCTCCGACGCGGGCCGACATCCTCAGCGTCTTCGCCGGGATTCGTCCCCTGGCCAAAGTCGGGCAAGGAGCGAATACCGCCGCCCTCTCGCGCGACCACACCATTCACATCGACAAGAGCGGCCTGCTCAGTATCGCCGGAGGCAAGTGGACGACCTACCGCAACATGGCGCAGGATTGCGTGGACCAGGCCGGCACGCTCGGCGATCTGCCCGACAAGGATTGCGTGACGCACACGCTGAACATCCACGGCTATCACACCAATGCGGCCAACTTTGGCTCGCTGTCCTTTTATGGCTCCGACGCCCCGGCCATCCGCAGTCTCGCCGCCGAAACGCCTGATCTGGCCCGGCGCTTGGATGCCGAGCTCCCCTACATCGAAGCCGAGGTCGTGTGGGCGGCGCGAGAGGAAATGGCTCGCACCGTCGAGGACATTTTGGCTCGACGCACCCGCGCTCTATTCCTCAACGCCCAAGCGGCCCTTCGAATGGCCCCCCGCGTCGCCACGTTATTGGCCGAAGAATTAGGCAAAGACGAATCGTGGGTCGCCACTCAGATCCGGGAGTTCACCGCATTGGCGGCGGGATTCATGGTGCGGGTTTAGTTCGGAAGCGAAGCGGATCGCTAACTCACGCGAGGGCCGTTTGGAACGCGCAGTCCGTTCGCGAACAAGGTATTCTGTTTCCAGTCAGATTCGCGCTTTGACTTACAAAGGCTTTCCCCCGAGCATTACCTGCCATTGTGCTAATGGGTTCTTGGTCTCTGTTGGTCTTTGCTCGCTGGTTGACACTCCTGCTCATCGTGCTGGCTCCCTGGCCCTACGGTTGCATTCCGCGATGGACGCATCCCTGGATGTCCGCCTCTCTTTTCTCGGTGACCGTGCTGTGGGTGGTCGGCCTGCTTCAACGACGACGGTGGCCGCGGATTCCCACCACCGTCGGCATCTGTATCGGGATGCTCCTGCTTCAAGGGTGGCTTCTCATCGCCAACGCTCAGTATCTCTATGATCGCGCGGAACTGCGATTTGTACCTTTACGGCCGTGGGTATCCGGAGGCTGGGCTCCGGGAGCGATCGATACGATGGATTGCCTGCCCACCATGCTCAATATCTCGGGCCTATTGGGAATCCTATGTGTGATCACCGACATGGCCGTTGCCGAAGTCTGGCGCAGGCGCTTGTTGACTACAGTTCTGCTGACGGGGATCGCTTTGACCGTCTACGGATTGACGCAACATATTCTGAACCAGCCCCTCCTTCTCTGGGATGAAGCTGCAATGCAGCACAATCTTTTCGCCACCTTTTATTATCATGGTAACGCCGGCGCCTTTTTAAACCTGCTGTTGCCGTTGGCTGTAGCATTCGTCACGGAAACGTTTTCCAACCGTGGAGCCCACGGGCGCCGCGCTCTCTCTGTGGTTTTCCTGGTGCTGATTCTTGCCGCACAAGTGGAGATCGCCTCCAAGGCAGCGATGGTAGTCAGCGGCATCCTCCTTGTCAGTGCGGGGGCGATATCCATCCGTTATTGCGTTGAAAAGAAGCTCGTCCGATTTCGGCGGCTATCGCTGCAGTTGGTAGCCGTGAGCGTCCTGGCCCTATCCGGTATTGCGCTGTTCGGCCTGCAACATGCCGCTAATCGCTGGGCAGAGTTGCCGAAATTGCTGCATGGCCCCAACGCGCGCCTCTCTGCCTGGGGAGTCTGCCTGCGCATGCTTCCGGATGCCGGCGCGTGGGGCATTGGACCCGCCAATTTTATGATCGCCTTCCCTCATTACATTAAAGGACTTAGTATGGGCCCGGGCGTCTGGGAACACGCTCACCAGGATTACCTCGAAACCTGGATCGAATGGGGTTGGTGGGGCAGCGCCGTTTGGGCGGTTCTCATCGGGGGTGCTCTGGTCACCGCCATCAAGGACGGCTCCTCTGAGAGGAGATCGGACAATCAAGAAGACGTGCTTCTTAACAGATTTGTCGGCCTGTCGCTTGCGGGGCTGATGCTACACGCCTTGGTCGATTTCCCGTGTCAAATCCCAACCATCCAACTGTATGCCATCGTTTTCACCGGAATCCTCTGGAGCCGGCGGTCGAGACCTCCGGTGAGTGCCGGCGACGGCACCTCCAGATGCTGAACGATCAAACAGAAAGACCCGAACCATTCCGGTTCGGGTCTTTCTGTTTCGGCCAAATCCTTGATGAGATCAGCCTCCAAGACTCGGCTATGCTAGTTCTGTATGATTTTGCTTAGGGTGCTGCTACTCTTGTCCCAAGTAAAAGCCGACTTCGTCACGTTGTTGACCGTAAGGGTATAGGTACTGGAAGGGCCGCTGGTTGTAAAAGTCGCAATCCCGTTGCTGTCGGTCGTAGCAGATTTGACTACCGAATTTGCATTCGGTCGCGACCACGTAATGGTAACTGTCGCCCCCGAAACGGACTGTTGCGGATAGGCGGTTTCGAGGACAGTCACTTTTCCCGTCACGGTGCAGGTCGAACCTGACTTCCCGCTCGTAAGCATGATTTTGGAGACTTTCATCGTTTCCGGCTGGCACGGACTGACCGAAGAGCCGGTAGTATACAGGGTATCGACCGTTCCGTCCGGCGCAACAGCGGCCACAGCCGTCGCTAAGGTGATAGAAATCGCCCCGAAGAGCGCGAGGATTGTGCGGAGCTTTATATTCATAAAGTAGCGTTTTTTTTGGAGTGAAATTACGAGCCGGCTCAAGCTTGCGAAACGGCGACACTGGCCGGCAGTGGTCGAGGCCACCGGACAGCATCCGGATTTTCTGCGGCCTCTGGTTCCTCGATCCCGGCCGTTCCAACGAATCGCCTCCACAGGTTCATGACCTTGCTCTCGAAGTCGCGGCGAAAATAGTCGGCCGAAAAGCGCAAGGCGTTTTCCCGGATGGACGAGGGAGAGAAGGAGGGTTTTTCCCGCTCGAATTCCAGCACCGTCTCTCTCAGTGCCATCGCCGTTTGTTCGTAAAAGAACAATCCTGTCTCGCCCGGTACGACAGACTCACATACGCCACCTTTGGCATAGGCGATCACCGGCGTACCGCAAGCCTGGGCCTCCACCGGTGCGATCCCAAAGTCTTCCTCAGCGGCAAAGACGAAGGCTTTCGCCCGGCGCATCTGTGCACAAACTTGGCCATTAGACTGGTGGCCAAGCATCCTCACGTTGGAGCCGGCTCGTGCTTTGATCCTTTCAAACTCCGGCCCGTCTCCGATCACGCGCAATTCCAAATGCGGCATCTGGGTGAAGGCATCGACGATCAAGCCGACCATCTTATAGGGGACCAACCGCGAGACCGTCAGGTAGTAGTCGTCCTTTTCCTCGCAGAGTGTGAATGCCTCCACATCCACGGGAGGATAAACGATTGAGGCATGTCGCCCGTAAACTTTCTTGATTCGCCTCCCGACAAAACGGGAGTTTGCGAAAAAGTAATCGACGCGGGACTGGCTCTGCACATCCCAGAGGCGCATGTAGTGCAAGACGATACGGGCCAGCCAACTCTTGATCCCGCGCTCCATGTTAGTGGTCCGCAGATACTGATGTTGCAAGTCCCAAGCATACCGCATGGGCGAATGACAGTAGCAGACATGCAACTGATCCGGCCCGGTGATTACCCCTTTG